>JAPLMC010000074.1 GCA_026387215.1 Candidatus Omnitrophota bacterium | reverse complement strand
GACTCTATAAAAGAGGTTTCAGAATTGCTGGATAAACTTGCTAAGAAATTGGATGGTCTGGAATTCAAAAGCCTTTTAAACGGAGAAACAGATATAAATAACGCTATCCTGAGTATTCAATCAGGGGCGGGAGGTACAGAGTCCTGCGACTGGGCTAGTATGCTTATAAGGAAGTATTCGAAGTGGGCTGAAAAAAAAGGATATAAGGTTGAACTGATTGATATGCTTCAGGGGGAAGAGGCAGGTTTGAAAAGTGCGGATTTGATTATAACAGGATCCTATGCATACGGATATCTTAAGTCAGAAAAAGGCGTGCATCGTCTGGTGAGGATTTCTCCGTTTGATTCAAATAAACGGCGGCATACATCTTTTGCGTCAGTTGACGTCATACCTGAGATTGCGGATGATATCAACATAGACATAAATGAATCTGATTTGAGGATAGATACGTATAGAGCTGGTGGAAAAGGCGGACAGAATGTAAATAAACTAGAAACAGCTGTCAGAATTACTCATGTTCCTACGGGCATTGTTGTCCAATGCCAGAAGGAAAGATCTCAGTTTAAAAATAAAACTACCGCTATGAAAGTATTAAAGGCAAAGCTTTACGAACGGGAAATGGAAGAAAAGAAAAAGGAGCTTGAAAAAGAGTACGCCAAGAAGCAGAAGATAGAATGGGGCAGCCAGATTCGTTCGTATGTCATGCACCCGTATTCAATGGTGAAAGACCACAGGACTGACCATGAGACATCTAATGTTGATGCAATAATGAGCGGGGAACTGAATGAATTCATGGAAACATTTCTAAAATGGAAGGCAAAAACTTGACAAAACCGTCATTGTCAAAGTGTCAAGTTTTTTGGATGGGGATACAGATATATGATGAATTGGATTTTAAGTAAGATTATTGGGACGCAGAATGAGAGAGAGATTAAGAAGATTAAGCCTTTGGTGGAGAGAATAAGTTCTCTTGAGCCAGGGGTCCAGAAACTTTCCAATGCCGAGCTTCGCAGTAAAACAGACGAGTTTCGCAAGAGATTATTCTCTGGCGAGACCTTGGACGATATTTTGCCGGAGGCTTTTAGCGTGGTACGGGAAGCAGCTAAGCGCACTGTGAATATGAGGCACTTTGACGTCCAGCTTATAGGAGGGGTGGTGCTTCATCAGGGGAAAATTAGCGAGATGGCGACAGGCGAGGGTAAAACGCTTGTTGCGACATTGCCCGCTTATTTGAATGCCTTGAGCGGCAAGGGCGTGCATGTCATAACAGTAAATGACTATCTTGCGCGGAGAGATAAGGAATGGATGGGGCCTATATATGAATTTTTAGGCCTTACAGTCGGCGCTATCCAACACGATATGGATCCCAAGTTAAGGCAGATAGCTTATGGAAGTGATATTACTTACGGAACAAATAATGAATATGGCTTTGATTATCTTCGAGATAATATGGTTGTTAGAAAAGAGGACATGGTTCAACGCGAATTGAATTATGCGATCGTGGATGAAGTAGATAGTATTCTTATAGACGAGGCGCGGACCCCGCTTATTATTTCAGGGCCTTCAGATGAGTCTACTGATAAGTATTATATATGCGATAAGGTTGTTCCTAGATTAAAAGGGAGAATTATTTTAGAAAAAGATGAGATTGACGCAAAATTTAAAGGCATAGATTTATCAAAAGGTTATGATTATATAATTGATGAAAAAGCTAATACCGCCCATCTTACAGAAGATGGAGAATTAAAAGCTGCTAAAATGCTGGGCATAGATAATATGCATGATATATCAACAATGGAATACCGGCACCATATGATACAGGCATTGAAAGCTCATAGCGTTCTTTTTCAAAAAGACGTGGATTATGTTGTAAAAGACGGAGAGGTTATTATTGTAGATGAATTTACAGGTCGCTTGATGCCTGGAAGAAGGTGGTCTGACGGACTACATCAAGCAGTAGAAGCGAAAGAGGGGCTTAAGATAGAACGGGAAAATCAAACGCTCGCCACAATCACATTTCAGAATTATTTCAGGATGTATAAAAAATTGGCTGGCATGACAGGTACTGCGATGACAGAGGCGCAGGAATTTAGCCACATTTATAAACTGGATACTATTTCAATACCTACAAACAGGTCTTTGATAAGAGCGAACTATCCGGATGTAATTTACAAAACAGAGAGAGAAAAATACAACGCGGTGTGTAATGAGATAGAGGAGTTTTATAAAAAAGGAAGGCCTGTACTCGTTGGTACTATTACTATAGAAAAATCAGAGCGTTTGAGTTCTATTTTAAAAAAGCGTGGCGTTCCGCACAATGTTTTAAATGCAAAATATCATGAAATGGAAGCAACTATTGTGGCTCAGGCAGGTAGGCTAAGCGGTGTTACAATCGCTACAAACATGGCTGGCCGCGGCACAGATATTTTACTTGGCGGTAATCCTGAGCTTATGGTTAATGACTGGCTGAAGGCAAAAGGTATGGGGCCTAAAGATGTGAGTCAGGAGGAACGCGAGAAGTGGCTAGTTGAGGCGAGAGAAAAAGTAAAAGAAGAACATAATAAGGTTGTTAGCCTGGCAGGGTTGCATATTATGGGGACTGAGCGCCATGAATCTCGCCGCATAGATAATCAGTTGCGAGGCCGTTCCGGCAGGCAAGGAGATCCTGGCTCCTCCAGATTTTATATATCTTTAGAAGATGACCTGATGCGGCTTTTTGGTTCAGACAGAATTTCTTCAATCTATGACAGGCTAGGCATAGAAGAAGGGCAGGATATACAGCATCCACTTATAAGTAGAGCTATAGAAGTTGCTCAAAAAAGAGTGGAGCAGCATAATTTTGAGATACGTAAACATGTCCTTGAATATGACAATGTTATGAATAAGCAAAGAGAGGTCATATACGAGGAGAGAAAAAAGATTCTCATAGGCGAGAATGTACGAGAGCATATTTATGAGATTATAGAAGAAGTTTTGGATGACGCAATAATGATGTATATGAATCCTGATTTGCACAAGGCTGACTGGAAATATGCGGAATTCAATGAATGGCTTTGGGCAAAGTTTAACATCAAAATTCAGAATACTGAAGAGATGGTTGAAGGAAAAGACGCGGAAGGTATTCTGGATTATTTAGTAGAGACAATAAAATTATCTTATATAGAAAAAGAGAATAAGATGCCTCCAGGGCTAATGCAGCATATTGAAAAAATGATTATGCTTCAGGTTATTGATACAAAATGGAAAGACCATCTTTATGCAATGGATAATCTGAGAGAAGGCATAGGCCTCAGAGCATATGGCCAGCGCGATCCGCTTGTGGAATACCAGCATGAAGGTTATGATATGTTTATGGCTATGATAGAAAGCGTAAAACATGAAACAATAGAGTTTTTATTTAAAGTTCAGGCTGTAAAAGAGGAAAGCCCTATGAGAGGGGTTTTTCAGTCTCTGCCGCAGGAATTTGTAAAGACAGATGCAGCGCCTATGTCTAAAATTTCAGCTCCCAAAGTGCGTGGAGAAGAGGAATTTCAGGAAGAACTTCCTGAAACCAGGTCTTCCGTGGAACAATATAAACGCTCAGAACCAAAAGTCGGTCGTAATGATGCATGCCCATGCGGCAGCGGCAAAAAATATAAAAAATGTTGTGGAAAATAATATTATCTGCTTTCCTATTAATTTTTTCTTTCCCGAATTTTAATTTCAATTTCCTGGCCTTTTTCGGTTTTGTTCCTCTTTTTTTTGCGATTGAAAATAAATCTCCTAAAAAAGCATTTCTAATTTCTTATATTACAGGATTTATTTTTTATATAGGCGTTTTGTATTGGCTTTATCATGTGACAGTTATTGGCTTGGTCATTATTTGTTTATATTTGGCAATTTATTTTGGAATTTTTGGAATGGCTGTGAGTCGTTTCGGTGTTTTGGTAGCTCCAATTACATGGATAATTCTAGAATATATCCAGGCGCATCTTCCCATAATGGGTTTTGGCTGGGCATTGCTGGGATATTCGCAGTATAAGAACCTGTTGTTAATTCAGATAGCTGATTTTTCAGGAGTATATGGAGTGTCATTTGTGGTGATGATGGTGAATGTGACAGCATGGAAGCTGATCGTGGCTGTTACAGAGAGCAGAAAAAAAAATATGCGCTCTATGCTGTATATTCTATGCTCTATGGTGTTGGTTCTGGCGTTAGTTTATGGTTATAGTTTTGTTAGGCTAAGTGAAAAAGACAATTTTAAAAATGCAACGAAAGTTTCAGTTATCCAAGGAAATGTCCCGCAGGAGCTTAAGTGGGACCCTGACGCCCAAAATATGATAATAGAAAAATATAGCGCTCTTACAAAGATGGCAGCTCTTGACAGCCCAGATTTAATTGTCTGGCCAGAGACATCTTTTCCAGGATTTTTTGAAATAGATAAAGATATGACTGGTAGGGTTTTAAATCTTGCAAAGGAAACAAAAACTCAGCTTCTGGCAGGAGTAAATGCGGAGAATAATGAAAAGTATTTCAACAGCGCAGCGTTTATTTCCAGAGAAGGCAATATTATTGATAGATATGATAAGATTCATCTTGTTCCGTTCGGAGAATATGTGCCGTTTTCAAATAAATTCCCAGCATTGCATAAATTGGTGCTGGGAGAACTTGGAGAGTTTACGCCAGGGAAGGAGTTTAAAATATTTAAGTTACAGGCCGCAGGTGGCAGGCCGCAGGTTGAATTTGGGACGCTAATTTGTTTTGAAGATATTTTTCCAGAGCTTGCCAAAAAGTTTGTTAAAAATGGCGCCAAATTCTTGGTTGTTATTACAAATGACGCCTGGTATGGCAAAAGTGGGGCAGCATACCAGCATGCAGCATGCTCTGTATTTCGCGCAATAGAGAATCGCGTTCCTATTGTCCGCAGCGCCAACACTGGCTATTCCTGCTTTATAGATTCAAGAGGCAGGATTTATGATAGCGTAGAAGAAAAGAAATCCCACCTTTTTATCACAGGTTACAAAACCTCGATCATAGGCATTAAATAAGTGCTGTCTCGCCAGCATCTTTACAAAACTGACATTGTTAGTTTGTAAAGTTGTTTGACAGCCTAATTATATTGACACTATATAGCATATAATATATAATTAAACGAAAATGGAGAATTTATATGGAAGAGATGAATGAATTTGTAAAACAGCGCATTGATAAGTTAAATGCTATCAAAGAGATAGGCGTTGAGCCTTATGGCGGAAAATTTAATAAGGCTGTAAGCATAGAAATAACGCTTAAAAATGCTAAAGAAGGCGATTTTATTCAGACAGCAGGCAGGATTACTGCTTTACGAGAGCATGGAAAATCCAGCTTTATAGACCTGAGAGATTCGAGCGAAAGGATACAGGTGTATATAAAGGCAGATACAATAGGCAAGGATATATATACTAATATGTTTCAAAGATTAGATATAGGAGATATATTAGGGGTTAAAGGAAAATTTTTTAAGACCCACACAGGACAACTTACAATAAATGCAGAGGAAATTACTATATTAAGCAAAGGCTTGAGGCCATTGCCTGAAAAATGGCATGGCTTGAAAGATGTGGATACAAGATACAGGCAGAGATATGTAGACTTAATAGTAAACGAGAATGTGCGCAAGGTTTTTCAAACTCGCAGCCGCATTATTTCGAAGATACGGGAATTATTGGATAAAAAAGATTTTTTAGAAGTTGAAACACCTATGATGCAGTCACTTGCAGGAGGCGCAGCAGGAGATCCTTTTAAGACACATCACAATGCACTTGATATTGATTTGTATTTGCGCTTGGCGCCTGAATTATATTTGAAAAGATTATTAGTAGGCGGATTCGATAAGGTTTATGAGCTTAATAGAAATTTCAGGAACGAAGGCATTTCTATAAGACATAATCCTGAATTTACAATGATAGAAATATATGAAGCTTATTCTGATTGTCTTGGCATGATGCAGCTGACAGAAGAGATTTTTAATTACGTTGCAACTGAAGTTCTTGGCACCAATAAAATAAAATTTGGAGAAGAAACTATAGACCTAACTCCACCGTGGCCGAGATGGTCGTTTGCAGAAGAGATTAAAAAGAAATTTGATATAAATCCTGATGATTCTTCTCAGGACTGGATAAAAAAACTACAGGCTAAAGGCATTGATTTTAAGGCCAAGGATATTACGCGTTCGCAGATAGCAAATATTATTACGGAGATGTTAGAGCCTGAAACAGGCGACAGGCCGATTTTTGTAATAGATTTGTTCGCAGAGTTGTGCCCTCTGGCAAAAAGAAAAAAAGACAGCCCGCTTTTAACAGACAGGTTTGAACTTTTTATGGGTGGTATGGAAATTGCAAACGCGTATTCAGAACTTAATGACCCTATAGAACAGAAAAAAAGGTTTGAAGAGCAGCTAGTGGGTCAGGAAGGCGTGAAGAAAATAGACGAGGATTTTGTAAGAGCTCTGGAATATGGAATGCCTCCAGCGGGCGGGCTGGGTATAGGGATAGACAGAATGGTAATGCTTCTTGCTAATCAGCTTTCTATACGGGATGTGATATTATTCCCGCAGTTAAAGCCAGAGGCATAAAAATGATTACGAAATCATGTAAAATAAAGACAAAGGCCCTGAATAGGCAGACTTTAGTCTGCCTGTTTGTGATGGGCCTTTGCTACAAAATTGTAGGTCACACTTTAGTGTGCCGATAGAAAGTAAAATGCCATACGAATTGTGGATTAGCTTTAGATATCTAGTCTCGAAGCGCAGAGAAAAATTTATTTCCATTATAAGTTTTATCTCTATAATGGGTGTAGCTGTGGGCGTGACAGCCCTAATCGTAGTGCTGGCTGTGATGAGCGGTTTCGACAAAGACCTTCGCGAAAAGATAGTCGGCACAAATTCGCATATAATAATTGAGAAAGAAGGTGGCATCCCTGATTATATCGCGCTTGTGAGCGAAATAAATAAGATACAGCATGTAAAAGCAAGTTCTCCTTTTTTGAACGGCCAAGCTCTCATAAGACAGGATGAGCAAGTCCTTGGTGTGGTATTGAGAGGCATAGATCCTGTAAGAGAAAAGGATGTTAGTAATATACAGAAATACTTGGAATCAGGTACGCTTGAACTTAAAAAAGACACTGTTCTGGTAGGAAAAGAACTTTCTTCCAGACTAGGGCTAAATATAGGAGATACTATCTCTCTAATATCTGCCGCAGATCCTAAGCCAAAAGGCTTTAAGATAACTGGCATATTCAATTCAGGCATGTTTGAGTATGATATGAATCTTATATTTACAAATCTTGAAGGAGCTCAGAATTTTTATAGCACTGGTAATGTGGCAGGCGGCATAGGAGTGAGAGTGGATGATGTAAACAGCGCAGAGCGTATAAAAAAAGAAATTCAGAAAAAGATAGGTTTTGATTATTGGGTGAGAAGCTGGTCAGAATTGAATAAAAATTTGTTTAGCGCCCTGAAGCTTGAAAAAATAACCATGTTTATAATACTTGCACTTATCGTGGTTGTGGCGTGTTTTAATATAGCCAGCGCTCTTATAATGATGGTTATGGAAAAAACAAAAGACATAGGCATCCTTAAATCAATAGGAGCTGACAATAGAAGCATAAGAAAGATTTTTATGTTGGACGGTTTTCTGATAGGTTTTACAGGAACTCTTATTGGCGCTATAGGCGGCTTTGGCCTATGTTATTTATTAAAAACATATCAGTTTATAAAATTGCCTAGGGATATTTATTATATAGACAAATTGCCTGTTAATCTTGAGCTGTCAGATTCAATAACCGTGATAGTTGCGGCAATAGTGATAAGTTTATTGTCAACGCTTTATCCTTCGTGGCAGGCAGCAAAGATGGAGCCTGTAGAAGCGCTCCGGTACGAATAACAAAACAAAACTGACATTGTCAGAGTGTCAAGTTTATTGAGAGTTTAGGCATGCTTAGGGCTGATAACATACATAAGATATATAAAGATGGCAAAAGAGAGTTGCATGTTTTAAAAGGGGTCAGCTTGGAGCTCAGGAAGGATGATGTAATTGCAATTGTAGGCCCTTCAGGCGCAGGTAAGTCTACTCTTTTGCATATCTTGGGCGGCATAGATAAGCCAAGCTCAGGTAAAGTATTTCTGGACAACTCTGATTTTTACAGCCTGGACGATATAAAAAGAGCTAAGTTCAGAAATCAAAAGATAGGGTTTGTATTTCAGTTTTATCATTTGCTTCCTGATTTTACAGCTTTGGAAAATGTAATGTTGCCTGCATTAATTAAGGGGCAGGTAAGAGCCAGGAACCAAGGGATAAAAAATAGAGCTGAAATATTACTGGAAGATGTAGGGCTTGGGAAAAGAATGCATCACAGGCCAAATGAGCTTTCAGGAGGGGAGCAACAGAGAGTTGCGATAGCAAGAGCTCTTGTAAATGATCCGAAAGCGCTTTTATGCGATGAACCTACTGGCAATCTGGATTCTGAAATGGGTTTGGAAATATTGAATATATTGTTTAATCTGAATAAAAAAAATAAGATGGCAATAGTTATTGTCACGCATGATAAGGAGATTGCAAGAAGGGCACATAAAACAATAGAAATGAAGGATGGGAAAATAATATAAAATAAAAGGTCCCTCATCTCGAGCCGTTAGCAAGTAAAAATGATGCGGCTAGAGACTCGGGATAAAATTTTGCTTCGCAAAATTTGGGAGGTCACATGGGTTTAAAGGTTTATATTAACGGCGAATATTTTGAGAAAGACGAGGCAAAGGTTTCTGTTTTTGACCACGGGCTTTTGTACGGCGATGGCGTGTTTGAAGGCATACGTTCGTATGAAGGGCTTGTTTTTAAATTAAAAGAGCACATAGATCGACTTTATGAATCAAGTCATGGCATTATGCTTACCGTCCCATTTTCTAAAGAAGATATGATAAAGGCAGTGTTGGAAACGCTTAAATTAAATCAGCTGGATAACGCTTATATCAGGCTTGTAGTTACAAGGGGCATAGGAGATTTGGGCCTAGACCCAAGAAAGTGTAAATCCGCTTCTATTATTATCATCACGGATAATATAAAACTCTATCCTGAAAAGATGTACAAGGAAGGATTGAATATTATCACAGTGCCTACGCCAAGAAATATACCGGAGGCGTTAAACCCTCAAATTAAATCTCTGAATTACCTTAACAATATCCTGGCAAAGATAGAGGCGATAAACTGCGGATATGAAGAGGCGTTGATGATAGAGGCGATAAATTGCGGATATGAAGAGGCTTTGATGTTTACTGCCCATGGGTATGTGGCAGAGTGCACAGGAGATAATATTTTTATTATAAAAGACAATAGCCTTATAACTCCACCTGCTTATCTTGGAATACTTAAAGGCATCACAAGGGCATGTGTAATGGATATTGCAAAAAAAGCTGGTATGGTTGTAAAAGAAGAGATTATTACTAGGCATAATATTTTTACAGCTAGCGAGTGTTTTCTAACAGGCACTGCAGCAGAGATTATACCTGTTGTGTGCGTGGATAAAAGAATTATCGGAGATGGCAAGCCTGGAAAAATTACTTTGAATCTAATGAAGGAATTCAGAAAGTTAACAAAGACGGATGGGGTAAAATATTAATTTGTCCTTCGCGACATAGAGTTAACATAGGGTCGCTCGGGATCAAATTTGCTTCGCAAATTTGGGAGGAAGATATGGTTTGCAATATATGTGGCAAGACCCAAGCAACAGTCCATCTTACAGAGATAATAGATGAGCAGATAACTGAGCTGCATCTGTGCGAGGAGTGCGCTCAGAAAAAAGGTGCGCAGATGGAAAGCCATTTTGGGCTTAGCGATCTTTTGGCAGGCCTAGCTGATCTTGGTACGCAGTTTAATAAAACAAAAACAGAGCCTAAGCTTAAATGCCCTAAGTGTGGGCTTACGTACGAAGATTTTAAAAAGGTTGGAAGGCTTGGTTGCGGTGAATGTTATAATGTTTTTAAAGAAGCGCTGGTTCCTCTTTTAAAAAGGATACATGGGTCTACCCAGCACTGCGGCAAATCGCCTAAGAAGATAGCCAAGATAGCGAAGGCAAGAAATGACTTGGATGTTTTGAAAGAAAAACTCCAGAAGGCGATACAGAAAGAAGATTTTGAAGAAGCAGCGAAATTGCGGGATAAGATAAAGGAAATAGAAAAGAGGAATAATAAATAAGAGCCCTTCGCCCCGATAAATCGGGGCTCGGGATCAATTTTTGCTTCGCAAAAATTGGGAGGAGAATTATGATACTGGATGATTTGTTAAATAATACAGGCGAATGGATAAGGTGCACAGGTCCTGTATGCGATATAGTGATGTCTTCGCGTGTAAGGTTGGCGAGGAATCTTGCAAGTTATCCTTTTGCGCATTGGGCAAGCAAGAAAGAACAAGAGGCGATTCTTGGGATTTCAAAAGAAAGTATTTTATCCCTCAAGAAATTAAAGGGTTCATTATTTTTGGAAATAGGAAAACTGGATCCGATAGATAAACAATTTCTTGTGGAAAGGCATCTTATGAGCAAGGAACATATGATAGACTCGGAAAACAAAGGTTTATCAGTGGGCCAGGATGAAGTCATCAGCATAATGATTAATGAGGAAGACCATCTGCGCATGCAAGTCATGAAGTCAGGTTTTAATCTAAAAGAG
>JAPLMC010000042.1:12260-13917 GCA_026387215.1 Candidatus Omnitrophota bacterium | reverse complement strand
ATATATAGGTTATTTACCTCAAGATATAGAGCTATTTGAAGGAACTATAAGTCAAAATATTTCTATATCTTGAGGTAAATAACCTATATATTTTCAAAAAGAGAAATTACAGAGAAAGAAATTAAAGCATTTTGCAACGAAAGAATAGCTTTGTACAAAATACCGAAAAAAATATCAATTAAGGCAAACTAATATGGCAAATATATTTATAACAGGCGGGGCAGGATTTTTGGGTTGGAAGCTCGTAAAAAATCTATTGAATGAAACAGATTCTAAGCTGTATCTTCTTGTACGCCAGAATTCACGCAAAAACGTTAGGGAAAGAATAGAAGAACTAATAAATAAAAGCTACAGCAGGAAGAAGATAAAAAAGATACGCAGCAGGATTGAAGTAGTTAAGGGCGATATAACTGAAAAAAACTTTGGGATGAAAAAGACTCAGATAGGAAATCTATCAAAAAAAATAGGCATAATTTATCATTGCGCTGCTCTATGTCAATTTAATGTGCCTATGTCTATTATCAGAAAAATAAACGTAGGCGGCACAAGGAATGTTTTGGATTTTGCTTTAAAATGCAAAGCAAACGGCAAATTTAAATCTTTTCATCACATAAGTACAGTTGCTATTATGGGAGATGCTGGAGGGGTATTATGCGAGAATTCATTAGATATTGGCCAGAGATTCAACAATACTTATGAAAGGACTAAATTTGAGGCTGAAAAGCTAATAAATAAATATAGAAAAAAAGGGCTTAAGGTATCTATATACAGGCCCAGTGTAATAGTGGGAGATTCTATTACGGGGGAAGCATCTGATTTTCAACTTTTCTATAGGCCGCTACATATTTTTTCCATGGAAATACTTGAAGAAATTCCGGCAAGCAAGAATCTTAAATATAATTTAGTGCCTGTTAATTATGTTGCCAGGGTTATATATCTAATATCTTCAAATGAAAAAAATGATAATGGAAACTATCATTTAACCAATCCTCACAATATTACCCTTAATGCATTCTTAAATATAGCCAGCTCTTATTTTGGTTTCAAGAAACCCAATATAACGCTTGGAAATAAGTTTAATTTTAAAAAGTTAAAAGGGTTTAGAAGAAAAGTAATAGAGCCGTATTTACCGTATTTTAACCATAAAAAGATAGCATTTGGTATGGCTAATTTTAACAGGGCAATTAAGAGCACAGGTTTTGTTTGGCCGGCTATTGATAGAAAATTATTATTCAGGTTGTTCAAATATTGCGTGGATGTTAAGTATATTAACAAGAAAATTAAATTATGAAAGTAGCATTGATATCACCGAGAGGGAACTTAAGTAAAAACAAAGAACTGTCAGATTTTTGGAATAAGTCCTTGGAGGTGTTTGGTTATAGAAGCTCTTTAACCGGCTTCAGTTCGAATTTACTTATAATAGCAGCATTAACACCAGATTCTTATGATGTAGAATTTATAGACGAAAATTTTGATAAAATAGATTTTGATAAAGGATATGATTTGGTGGCTATTACATCTATGACTCAACAGGCAGTTAGAGCCTATGAGATAGCAGACGATTTTAGAAGTAGAAATGTAAAGGTTGTTATTGGCGGCATTCACCCCACCGTGCTGCCCAATGAAGCAATAGAACATGCAGATACTGTAGTCATAG
>JAPLMC010000042.1:6328-12189 GCA_026387215.1 Candidatus Omnitrophota bacterium | reverse complement strand
TACTGTAGTCATAGGAGAGGTAGAGGATATATGGCAAGAAGTATTAGAAGATTTTTCTAACGGAAATTTAAAAAAGTTTTATAGGAACAAACATCCTGTTGATTTGACAAAAAGCCCTTTACCTAGATATGATTTGGTTAAAAAAGAACATTATAAAGTTATTTGGATTCAAACTACAAGGGGTTGTCCTATTGATTGCGAATTTTGTTCTGCATCTAAGGTGTTTGGTTTGAAATTGAGGCATAAAAAAATAGATCAGGTGATTAAAGAGATAAAATTGATAAAGAGCTTATGGGAAGTACCTCGCATAAGTTTTGCAGATGATAATATCGTGATAGATAAAAAATATGCGATTGAGTTAGTGAAAGAGCTAAAGTCTTTAAATATTAGGTGGTTTATTCAAGCAGATATTTCTATTGGAGATGATGATGTTTTTTTGAAATTGTTAAAAGAAAGTGGCTGTGCAATAGTTTTTGTAGGTTTCGAGAGTATATCTAAAGATAGCTTAAAACATACAGATAGAGTTGGTTTTAAATACAATAGAGTTGGTAAATATCAAGAATATATTAAAAAAATTCAATCTTATGGTATCGGAATCATGGGAGCTTTTATAGTAGGGCTAGATAGTGACGACGCATCTATTTTTTACAGAACAGCAAATTTTATAGTTGATAACAGGTTATATGCTGCGCAGATTACAGTTTTGACTCCTTTACCAGGGACCAGATTAAGAGAAAGATTAGAAAAAGAAAGCAGATTATTGTCACATCCTTGGGATAATTATACTTTTTTAGATGTTAATTTTATACCTAAAAATATGACACCGGGTGTATTGCAACAAGGATTATATGATATTTATAGAAAAGTTTATAGCCAAGAATCTGCTGTAAAGAGAGCACAGCATTTTAAACAAATTTATAAATCAAACAAATGAACTGGTATAAATACGCTACAATTATTGCTGCAATTACAAGTTTAATTACCGGTAGTTTTGTGTATTATAATAATAGAAAAAATAGAATAAATTTATTTTTTATATTATTAAGTTTATGTGTAAGTAGCTGGTGTTTCAGTTCTTTTACTGTAAGCACTTCTACAAATCCCCAATTAGCTCTTTATTATGGAAGATTATTGCAAATTCCTGTAATTTTTATGCCCCCTATATGGGTTGCATTAGTCTTTTCGATGATAGGTAAAAGAATAAAAGATAGTAAGTTTGTTAAAAATATGTTTATTATATCGCTAATTTTAACACCCCTTTTTTTTATAGCGACATTTAGTAATCTGTTTTTTTTTTTTTTTTTTAAAAAGTTTTCTTTTGCACATTATTTTTTAGATCCAGGTCCTATATATGCTGTTTTTATTGCATATTGGTTGATTTATGCATATTACGGCTTCATAAAAATGTTATTTACTTATAGAAAAGCAAGTATACAACAAAAAAATAAACTTAAATATTTCTTTACGGCTACTTTTGTAGGTTCTATAGCAGCCCTTATTTATTTTGCTTTGATTTATGGTATTAAAGTCATACCTGTTGCCGATTCTATTATAATTCTTTATCTATCAATCATGGCTTATGCGATAATACAGCATCGCTTTATGGATATTAGACTTGTAGTTACCCGCGCAAGTATATTTGCTTTTGTTTATACGGCGGTATTGGCTATTCCTTTTATAGTGGGCGGCATAATAAAGACGCATATTCCTAACACATCTTCTCATTGGTGGGTAATTCCGGTTTTGATAGGCATTATTCTGGCTAGTGCTGGGCCATTTATTTATATGAGATTACAGAGAAAGCTTGAATCGCGATTAAGGGCCAGAGAATTTAAGTCACACGAGGCATTGAGCCGGCTTTCGCATAATATGCTCAGGTTTACAAACCTAGAGGTTCTTTTAAGGCGAATGGTGCATTATTTGGTGAAGGTTTTGAAACTCAAATTTGCAGGCATATATCTACTGAATAGCCAGAGCGGAATATATGTCTTGAGTAGTGCTTGGTACTGCGGGGAATCTATTGAATTACCACATGAGTTTAACCCTGGGAGTTATTTGACTAAGCACCTGTCTTTGAAAAAGCTGCCTGTTGTAACAGAAGAACTGTCACTTTACGATGTAACCTTATCCAAAAGCCTAGCTACTATTTTATCAGAACTGAAGATAAGCGCAGTAATACCATCTTTCTTGAAAAGCGGACTTATAGGGTTTTTGGTTTTATCTGACAGACGCGATAAAACCCCTTTTACACAAGAAGACATTAACCTGCTGATGGTTTTATCCAATGAAGCAGCTCTTGCAATTGACAATGCGCAGTTACATCAGAAAGAAGTATCTCGGATTGTAGAAAAATCTAAGAGAGAGGCACTTGCAGATATGGCCCCAGGCGCATCACATCAATTCAATAACCGCCTGGCATCAATAAGTTCTTCAGTGGAACTTTTGCTTTTTAAAATGGAGAATTTTAATATAGAAGCACAGAAGGATGAGAATACAAAAATTCTTTTAAGAGAAGCAAAAAAAGCTTTGGAATTAATAGATAGTGAGGTATATAAAGGCAAGGAAATAACCTCCGCTATATTAAAAAGAGCAAAGGCAAAGGTTGAGTTCCAGAAGTTTAATCTAGTTAGCTTAATTGAAAATACCTACAAGCTTGTTATGATAAGTCGTTCCCACTCCGGACTTGATAAAGCAAGAGAGTTGAAATTTAACATAGTTTCTTCAAACGAGACGCTTAATATTTTTGCAAGCGAGGCGTTATTGCAAGACGTTTTTTATAATTTAATAGACAATGCTTATGATGCAATACAGGATAAGGCGCACATTGCGAGCCAAACTAATTCACTATTTCAAGGAGAAATAGAAGTTACGCTTGCCCAGCAAGATCATGTTATAGTGGCTCAAGTAAGAGATAATGGCATAGGTCTTACAAAGGAGAATCAAAGGAAGTTGTTCACACCTTATTTTACTACAAAAGCTACATCTAATAAAGGAAGCGGCTTAGGCTTGTGTGTTATAAGGGATTTTATAGAGATGCATAGAGGCACAATTGTTTGCGATTCAGAATATGAAAAAGGCGCAACATTTACTATAAAATTACCTATAAATAAGGAGAAATATCATGGAAATTAAATCAGGCCGTAAGATCTTAATTATAGATGACGAAGAAGCGTTATTAAAAAATATAGGAGATTTCTTAAAGATTTTAGGATACGATGTTTTTACATCTCCTAACAGCTCTAATGGACTGGAATTATTAAGAAACCATAAGCCTGAGTTATTGCTTCTGGATCTGCATTTAAAAGATGGGATTACAGGCATAGAGGTTTTAAGGGCTGCAAAAATGCTAAAGCCTGATTTAAAGATTGTCATATCATCCGGGTTTGGAGAAGAGGAAGAAATAAAGAAAAGCTGCTTTTCATTTGGCGCTAACGCATTTTTAAGCAAACCTACGTCCTTGAAAATCCTATCGGAAACTATTAAGAATATCTTGGAGGTAAAATAAATGGAAGAAAAACTAGGCGTTACAATGAAGAATGACTTTCATAATATAAATAATTTACTTAATAAAATAACAACTCATGCCGGCATGACAAAATACTATCTGGAAAAAAATGGTATTAATTCAGAGAAAATAGAAGAAGAAAAAACGCGGTTTATTAAGGTTATGAGCGGTATGGAAGAAAACGCCATGAAAATAGGGGAGATCTTAAAAAAATTACGCAAAAATATTCATACAAAGGAATCCAGGAATGAAAAATAAGATACTGATAGTAGACGATGAAAAAGATATTACGCTAGTTCTTAAAGAGTTTTTTGTGTCAAAGGGCTACGAAGTCTTAGCTGCATTTAACGGTCGCGAGGCAATGGGTTTTCTGAATCAACCTGGCATTGGACTTATTTTATTAGATATACAGATGCCAGACATGAGCGGCATAGAAATTTTAAAAGAAGCAAAGAAAATATATAAAGATGCAAAGGTAGTTATATTAACTGGTTTTTCAGAAGAATGCAAGGAAGAGGTGGAAAATATAGGATGCGATGTGTTTTTGACAAAACCTTTTTCCGTAAAAACACTTATAACGGTTATAGAGTCTGTGCTAGCTGGAAAAGAAGACACTGGGAAAAATACTGCAGCGCTTATGGATAATAGTATATTAGCCAGGGCAAAGCTTCTTTTTATAGAGCCAAACGAGATAACATATAGCCCGAAATTGGCGTATTTTCGCGATTTAAAACGCTCGAAAGGTAGGTATCAAATGGCAGCGGCGTTTACTGAGGACGAGACGCTGGAAAAGTTAGAAGAATTTAAGCCTGATATTGTGCTGAGCGACATAAGCGTGTTCAGGCTATATAAGTTGAGCGATAAGCTTTTACGTATGAAAGATCCAGCCAAGGATATAATATTGTATGGTTTTTCTCAGGACACCAAAGATTTGGCGGGTAGCGGTTATACCTCATTTGTCGGAGACCTATTTGATCCAGTAGCCGCTATAGTTAGTTCTGAAGAAATGGACAGGCTTGGCAGAATTGTCCGTCAAACAGCAGTGGGACATGGTTTATATAAGAGCACAGAAACTGCAAATGAACAATTTTATA
This sequence comes from Candidatus Omnitrophota bacterium, assembly GCA_026387215.1. GTDB lineage: Bacteria > Omnitrophota > Gorgyraeia > Gorgyraeales > Gorgyraeaceae > UBA10183. The sequence continues at coordinate 7,590 of JAPLMC010000042.1, read as the reverse complement.
ACTATCATAAAACGCTTTTAGAAGCTTCTAAAGGCATGGTGCTTATAACCGATACGCGTAAGCTGTTGTATCTAATTGTGTATGTAGTAAAAAAACATATGAAGCTGAAAAGCGCCTGCATATTTTATTATGACGAGAACGATAAGGGGTTTATTTTAAGAAGCAAACGAGGGGAAGAAAATGTTGTGCAAAAAGGATACAAAATAGAAGAAGATCATGCATTAATAAAATGGTTGAAGGATAAACGCGTTGGATTTTTATATAATAAAAATGATTTTGCGAGCTTACCTGATTTAAACAGTGAACTGGAGAAGCTTGGATGCGTGGCTTGTGTACCTAGTTTTAATAAAGGAAAACTTATAGGATTTCTGATTTTAGGGAATAAGATTTCGGGTGATTTATATACTAAAGAAGAATTGGAATTATTATTAACAATTTCCAATGAAGTGGCTATTGTAATAGAAAATGCAAAGAATTTATTAGAACTACAAAAGCTGAGAGAAAAAGAAAAAGAGAGTTCTTTTCAGATAATTTTGGCGCTTGCAAAGACAGTTGATGAAAAAGACTCTTATACTCGCGGCCATTTAGAGGAGGTAACTAAATACGGGATGGTAGTGGCGGAAGAACTCGCGGATTCTGTAAAGATGAATATAGATATGGACGAGCTAAAAACAGCTCTTTTGCTCCACGATATAGGGAAGATAGGCGTGCCTGACGCCCTGCTTCATAAGCCCTCTAGCCTTACGCCTGAGGAATTTGAAATAATGAAGCAGCATACCGAAATCGGAGCTAGAATACTCGAGCCTATTAAAAAATTGAAAAAAGTGGGAAAGATTATAAGACATCATCAGGAAAAGTGTGACGGGACAGGCTATCCTGATGGGCTTAAGGGCGAAGGCATACCTGTTGAAGCGCGAATCATTAGCGTAGTGGATGCTTATCATGCAATGACATCGGACAGGCCTTACAGGAAGGCTTTGCCTGAAGAGGCTGCTTTAAATGAGTTAAAAAATAAATCTGGCACACAGTTTGACACTGAAATAGTAGAAGCGTTTATGAAAGCGTATAAAAAAGGGAAGATAGTAAAACATACAATATAGAGTCCCTCGTTCGCCACCTTCGCGGTGGCGAGACTCGGGATTAAATCCGCCTATGCGGATTTTGGAGATATCTATGAAATATATTGTTTTAGTTGGAGATGGAATGGGTGACAGGCCCATAGAAGACCTTGGTGGTAAAACTGTGCTTGAAGCAGCCAAGAT
>JAPLMC010000042.1:0-6285 GCA_026387215.1 Candidatus Omnitrophota bacterium | reverse complement strand
GCCAAGATCCCTAATATGAATTTTATAGCTGAAAAAGGCAAGGTTGGCCTTACTAATATGATTCCTAATAGAATGCTGCCTGCAAGCGATGTGGCAAATCTTTCTATACTTGGATACAATCCAAAGAAATATTATACTGGGCGTGGCCCGTTGGAAGCGGCAAATATGGGTATTGATTTGCAAGATGACGAGGTTGCTTTCAGGTGTAACCTGGTGACTATTTCAGAAGATAAAATGGCAGATTATAGCGCCGGCCATATATCAAACGAAGAAGCAAAATCTATAATAGGAGAATTAAGTTCAAAGCTAGGCACAGAAGATATAAAATTTTATCCAGGTATAAGCTACAGACATCTTGTGGTATTTAAGTGCAAGGACAAGGAAGAACAGGAAAATTTTGTAAATACAAAATGCGTACCACCTCATGATATAGCAGGTAAGACAATCCATAGATTTTTGCCTGCAAAAACACCGCAGGCAGAAGTATTAAAAAGATTAATGAGCGAATCTGTGAATGTTCTATCTGACCATGAAGTAAATAGAGTTAGACTTGATTTAAAAGAGAATCCTGCAAATATGATATGGTTGTGGGGTCAGGGCGTAAAACCTTTTATGCCTAAATTTTCAAAACTTTACCATGTAGAAGGTTCTATTATATCAGCGGTTGATCTTATAAAAGGCATAGGTAGGATTATAGGGCTCGATGTTATAAACGTTCCTGGAGCGACTGGATATTATGATACCAATTATCTTGGCAAAGCAGAGTATGCTATTGACTCATTAAAAAATAGAGACTTTGTATTTGTTCATGTGGAAGCTCCTGATGAGGCAGGGCATAACGGAGATTTAAGGGAAAAGATTAACGCAGTAGAAAAATTTGATAAATTTGTAGTAGGGACTATCTTAGACTATTTTAAGTCTAGTAATGAAGAATTTAGAATACTAGTTTTGTCAGATCATGCTACGCCTATTGCTTTAAAGACTCATTCCCGGGACCATGTTTGTTTTGCAATGTACGGCACCGATATTGAGCAAGGGGTAATTAGACATTTTAACGAGAAAGAAGCTCGCCTTTCCAAATTCCGCATAGACAAAGGCCATGAATTAATGGAGTTTTTTATCAGGTAACTCTTTTCCTAACAACTTGACAAAAGTGACATTGTTAGATTGTCAAGTTGTTGGAAATAAAATTTTAATACAAAATAATAGATTATTTTTGGCATTTGTGGTAATATTTATCGATATGGAAAAACACTTAATTGTTCAAAAATATGGCGGGAGTTCTGTAGCTAATATAGACAGGATAAAAAATGTAGCTAGCCGTATTGCTAAGTATAAAAAACAGGGCCATAAGATAGTGGTGATAGTTTCTGCTTTGGGAGACACTACTGACGAGCTTTTGGAACTGGCAGGCCAGATTACGGATAAGCCAAGCGATAGAGAGCTTGATATGCTTATATCTACAGGCGAGCAAGTTTCTGTGGCTCTCCTGGCAATGGCTTTGCACAAGATAGGTATTGGTGCAATATCTTTTACAGGCCCGCAAGTAGGTATTATTACAGACCGAACTCACACGAAGGCGAAGATTCTCAAGATAAGCGCAGACAGAATCAAAGAACAGGTTGAAAAAGGAAAAGTTGTTATAGTAGCTGGTTTTCAGGGTATGAACGCTGACCAGGAAATCACCACTCTTGGGCGAGGCGGGTCAGATCTTACAGCTGTTGCTATTGCAACAACGCTGAATGCTGATATGTGTGAGATATATACTGATGTCGAAGGTGTTTATACAGCTGATCCAAGGATTGTAAAAGACGCTAGAAAACTTTCTGTCATTAGCTATGAAGAAATGCTGGAACTGGCTTCTTTGGGTGCTCAGGTAATGCAGGCGAGGTCTATGGAGGTTGCAAAAAAATATTCAGTGCCATTGCACATACGATCAAGTTTTTCTTATAAAGAAGGCACTATTATTTCAAAGGAGGTTAAGGCAATGGAAGATGTTCTTGTTAGTGGCGTAACTGCAAATAAAGGCGAGGCAAAGGTAACTATCTGCGATGTGCCTGACAGGCCAGGCATAGCAGCGAAAATATTTACAGATATAGCTGAACATGATATAAATGTTGATATGATAATCCAGAATATAAGCAGGCGTGGCTATACAGACTTGTCATTTACAGTACCTATATCTGAGCTCAATAAGACAAAAGATGTGATGGCTAGAATAGTAAAGAGCGTAAAGGCAAAGGGCGTGGTATATAATAATGAAATCGCAAAGGTTTCAATAGTTGGCGTTGGCATGAAGACTCATTCAGGAGTTGCGGCAAAGATGTTTGGGGCACTGGCTTCAAAAAAGATTAATATAGACATGATATCAACTTCTGAAATAAAGATATCGTGTGTTATAAATAAGAAATACGCAGATGAGTCAGTGAAGGTGCTCCACAAGGTGTTTGGATTGAGTAAGGAGAGATAGATTTACTATTTCCACCTCGTAGTGGATTATAAGGAATTAGCATGAAAGAAATAAAAATTTATGATACTACGTTAAGAGACGGATCGCAAGGGGAGGGTATCTCTTTCTCTGTTATGGACAAGATTAAGATTGCAAAGAAGTTAGATGAATTTGGCGTTCATTATATAGAAGGAGGATGGCCGGGCTCTAACCCGAAGGATATGGAATTTTTTAAGCTGGCTAAGAAAATTAAGTTTAAACATTCTGAACTTGTTGCATTCGGGAGCACTAGGCGTCCCAAAATCAGCCCGACGGAAGACGAAAATCTGGCAGCTCTTATAAAATCAGGCGTAAGCTCCGTAGCTATTTTTGGCAAGACATGGGATATGCATGTGACAGATGTTCTCAGGGTATCTCTCCATGAAAATCTAAAAATGATTAATGATACGATAGCGTTTCTTAAATCCAAGAATTTATACGTATTCTATGACGCTGAACATTTTTTTGACGGATATCTTCGGAATAAAGATTATACCTTGGAAACATTGCGCTCAGCTGTAAGCGCGGGATGCGATGCAGTTGTTCTGTGCGATACAAATGGTGGCATGCTTACGCATGAATTAGGTACTATTGTCAGGGCTATTTTCAGCGAATGCTCTACTGTTGCATTAGGCATCCATACTCATAATGATAGCGGTTTGGCTGTTGCAAATACTTTGGCTGCGGTTGATGGAGGCGCAGGTATTGTGCAGGGCACGATAAATGGTTACGGCGAAAGGTGCGGTAATGCGGACCTGTGCGGCATTATACCTAATCTTCAACTCAAACTTGGATATAAGTGCGTTTCTGAATCTAAACTTAAAGAATTAACAGAGGTGTCAAGATATGTAAGTGAGATTTCAAATATGAAGCCGCAGGATAATCAGCCTTTTACAGGCAGGAGCGCTTTTGCGCATAAAGGCGGGGTACATATTAATGCAGTTATGAAAAATCCTGTATCTTATGAACACATAGCGCCTGAAAAGGTAGGAAATCATAGGAGAATTCTTATATCTGAATTGTCAGGGAAAACCAGCATTATTCTCAGGGCAAAAGAGATGGAGATGGATCTTACAAAGGATGACCCAAAAACAAAGAAGATTTTAAGACTGATTCAGTCCATGGAAAACCGTGGGTATCATTTTGAGGCCGCTGACGGGTCTTTTAAGCTTTTAATGAAAAATGCGTTGAAAAAATATAAACCATTTTTTACACTGGAAGGTTTCAAGGTCAGTATTGAAAAAAGAGAAGACGATACCCTTATTTCAGAGGCTATTATCAAGCTGAACGTGAATAAAAAAGAAGAACATACTGCGGCTGTGGGAGATGGGCCTATAAATGCACTGGACAATGCGTTGCGCAAAGCCTTGGCAAGGTTTTATCCAGCGCTTTCAAAGATGCACCTGTCTGATTTTAAGGTAAGAGTGCTGGATGAAAAAGCAGGGACTGCTGCTAAGGTAAGGGTTCTCATTCAGTCGGAGGACGAAGATAGTTCATGGGGCACTGTTGGAGTTTCTGAAAACATTATAGAGGCAAGCTGGCAGGCTCTTGTGGATAGCGTAGAATATAAATTATTGAAAGATAAGGTCAGATAGCCTCCCAATGAAAGACATACCACCAAGATATAATCCAAAAGACTACGAAGAATCTATTTATTCTAAATGGGAAAATAATGGGCTTTTTCATGCAAAGCCTGATCCTTCCAAAAAACCTTTTACCATAGCGATTCCCCCGCCTAATATTACAGGCATATTGCATATGGGGCATGCGTTGAATAACACATTGCAGGATATCCTGATAAGATGGAAGAGAATGCAGGGATTTGCTAGTTTGTGGGTGCCGGGTACAGACCATGCTGGAATAGCTACGCAAAATGTTGTGGAAAGAAGCCTGCGGGAAAAAGGTATAACTAGGCAAGAGCTTGGAAGGGATAAATTTGTAGAAGAGGTCTGGAAATGGCGCGAACAATATGGAAGCACTATTATAAAGCAGCTTAAGAGATTAGGCGCTTCATGCGATTGGGAGAGAACGCGTTTTACTATGGATAAAGGTCTTTCAGAAGCGGTTTTGGAAGCATTTGTCCAGCTTTACAATAAAGACTTGATTTACAGAGGAAATTATATAATCAACTGGTGCCCCAGGTGCCAGACAGCTCTTTCTGACGAAGAAGCGCCGCATAAAGATGTAGAAGGGAAACTTTATTATATATTGTATCCGTTTAAAGAAGGTATAGAGCATGGAGCAAAGAGCATAGAAGGCGTGGTGGTGGCTACTACCAGGCCTGAGACTATGCTTGGAGATATGGCTGTTGCGGTTAATCCAAAAGATAGGAGATATAAAAAACTTGTAGGGAAGAAACTTGTATTGCCTATAATGGATCGCGAAATAGAAATTATTGCGGATGATTTTGTGGATAAAAAGTTTGGTACAGGCGCTGTAAAAGTTACGCCTGCCCATGATCCTAATGATTTTGAAATGGCGAAGCGGCATGGCCTTGAGCCTGTCAGGATCATGAGACCTGACGGAAAAATGAATGAAAATTCCGGCAGATTCAATGGAATAGACAGATTTGAGGCAAGAAAATTGATAGTAGCTGAACTTGAAGAAAAAGGCTTGTTAATAAAAATAGAAAAACATAATCATGCAGTAGGGCATTGCTACAGGTGCAACACTGTGATAGAGCCGTATTTGTCTTTGCAGTGGTTTGTGAAAATGAAGCCATTGGCTGAGCCTGCTATAGAAGCTGTCAAAAACGGAAAGATTAAATTTTATCCGAAGAGATGGACGAAAGTTTATCTAAACTGGATGGAGAATATAAGAGACTGGTGCATTTCAAGGCAGATATGGTGGGGGCACAGACTCCCTGTTTATTATTGTCAGAAATGCAATGCTGTAATTGTAGCAAAGGTTGCGCCTGAAAAATGCACAAAATGCGGGAGTCTAGATTTAAAACAAGATGACGATGTTTTGGACACATGGTTTTCTTCTTGGCTTTGGCCGTTTTCAACCCTTGGATGGCCTGAAAAAACAAAAGACCTGGAGTATTTTTATCCAACATCCAGTCTTGTGACAGCGCCTGAGATATTGTTTTTCTGGGTTGCTAGGATGATTGTTTCAGGTAAAGAATTTATAAAAGAAATTCCATTCAGCGATGTTTACATACATGGGACTGTCAGAGATGCGACAGGTAAGAAGATGTCAAAGTCTCTTGGCAATATAATAGATCCTATTGAAATAATAGATGGATTTGGAGCAGATGCCTTGAGGTTTAGCATTATATCAATAACAGCTGCAGGCCAGGATGTATTTTTGTCAAAAGAAAAATTTGAGATAGGCAGGAATTTCGCAAACAAAATATGGAACGCATCGCGGTTCGTGCTGATGAATGTGGAGTATAGGGCGGAGGACATAAGAAGGGCTGGACAAGAGTTATCGATGGCGGATAAGTGGATATTTAGTAGATTAAATAGAACGATAGAAGCTGTAACTAAGGCATTGGATAATTATAAATTTAATGAGGCAGAGAGTTTGGCATATGATTTTTTCTGGCATGATTTTTGTGACTGGTATGTAGAGATGGTGAAACCGGAAATTACTGAGCAGGTAAAAGGTAACAAGTCACAGGTAACAGGTAAAATTTTGATCTATGTGCTGGAAAATTCTCTGAAATTATTGCATCCTTTTATGCCGTTTGTGACAGAAGCCGTATGGCAGAACATAAAGGAGCGGGAAAGCATAATGATTGCACCGTGGCCTGAAGCGGATAAACATTATATAAATAAAAAGATAGAATCAGA
>JAPLMC010000041.1 GCA_026387215.1 Candidatus Omnitrophota bacterium | reverse complement strand
TCCTGGATCTTTACAAAAGCTCTAACATGATTTTTAAAACCCGTAATCTGCCCTGATACAGGGCCTTGCCCCATACCCAAGCGAAGCGAGTGGTACTGGGGTGTCTCCTTTATAATATAAGATATATTATATTTATCCTTATTCTTTACTATAAAATCTACACCTTTAAGTTTACCTAAATCCAAGTCTTTGGCATCTATCATACAACCTGTGACAACAACGCATTTGTTCTTTTTTTTAAGGTTAGAACGAATTAACTTTAAAGACTTGGCATCGCTTGTTGAGGTAACCGTACAAGTATTTATCACACATACATCAGCCTCATCCCCATTATTTATTTCAATATATCCGTCTTTTAGAAAGTTCTCGCGTATAACTTGGGACTCATATTGGTTGACTTTGCATCCTAATGTTTTTATATAAAAATATTTTTTTATCATTTTTGCAACAAAAATATTTGGAAATTATTCAAACTTGAGTCTTGTTTACTTACCAAATAATTCTTATTTATGTCAAATATCTCTGGTAAATTATCGCCTTTATACGATATAAAACAGAACTTGCCCGAAGAAATATTTTCTGGCCTTGCCAAAATATTCAACCTCTTCTCTTTAAGATCTAAAAACATGAGCTGAAACCTTGGAGCATATCCCGGAACCACTATATCTTTAATACCTTTTGCCTTTAAATAATCATAAAGAACTTTGGTGTCTACAAAATCGCAACTATCTTCTATGGAATTTCCCACCAAAAAATAACTAACCCTGCCTCCTTTGTTCTTAAAACTATAAATATAGTCATACCAAATATATGAGCAATTTGATATTATAATAAAAGACATGCAAAAAATCCTGATAGAGTTTCTTATATTGCTTGTTCCTATAAATATGGCTATTAGAATTGTGGCAAACATCAATGTAACCAAGAAATATTTGGGATTAAACCACATTAAAAATATAGCGCATATTAAATAGTTTAAGATAAAAATACACACGAACATCTTATCCTTATCTTTAAATTCCGAATTATATTTATATCTAAATATAAGAAATAAAAAAGAAGCTACAAATAAAAAAGAATTAAAAGGAAGGACATAGAACAATATCCTTCCTGTAGTTTTTTCAAAAAATGCACTACCATCCAGCATGTTTAAAAAATATGGAGTTAAAAATATGAACTTGGATATTAGATTTTTATTTACAGCTTCTGAAATTTGATAATAAATACCACTCCCTTCTGTCCAGAAAAAATGATACTTTAAGATTAAACCTATTCTGACGATTAAAAAACCCAGAAATATAATAAGAAATAAAAGATTCGCCCTGTCTAGCTTAAATTTAAATTTATTTTTTATTAAAAAGTATATAAAATACGAGATCGGCACAATAATAAATATTATATGATTAAAAACGCCTATTCCTAAAAATAAAGCTGCCAAAATTCTGCTGGATATATTTTTATTGGTATTTAGGTAATATAATCCGCCTATGGCAAAAAGAATGAGCGTAGTCTGAGTTTCATCAGCAAATCTTGAGTATATAAAAGACCAAGGCATGATAAGTAATAGCAATGCCCCTATGATTCCTGTCATATTATTGTATGTTTCCTTAAGAATCTTATACACATAAAATATCGCAATTAAGTTTAAAATAACTATAGGAAACCTTAATAAAAAAATATTAATACCCATAAGATAATAAAAAGGTAATCTCAAATAACTTATAATAGGGCCTGTATATGAATTAAATCCAATAAACGTAAATGGCTCATGCATCATAACACATGTCTTGATGCCATAAAGCGCCTCATCATTATTAATACCAGGTACAGAACCTAGATAAATAAATCTGGCAATAGAAAGCGCGAAGATTAAAAATAATAAGGAAAGTTTTGTTATGTTATTCATAGCTTTTGTTCTTGCTTACCACTTTTCTAGCAAAAACTTCTACTTGATCTCTTAAGTTAACTCGGAGAAAACTTTTTTTAAAGATTTTTATTCTTATAACAATTTTTAATATTCTATAAATTATACTATTATAATTTCTAAACCTTTCCGACCAATAATTTAAAGTAAATATTCTGGCATATGCATCATATTTCAGAACAACAAAACCTGATAAATTTAATATTTCGCTAAGACTTTTCTTTGAAAAATAATATAAATGAAACTGATTTATACCCCACCATTTTGCTTTTAAAATCTTACTGGTAAAGCTTACTATATCAGGGGTATTTATATATAATATGCCATTTGTTTTTAAGATTCTGTTTGCTTCTAAAAGCGCCTGCCTTGGATATTGAAGATGCTCGATTGTATCCTGCATAATTATTATATCAAAATATTCATTTGGAAAAACAACCTTTTCTAAAGGCATATTGTAAATTTTTAGATTAAATTTTTCAGTCGCATATCGCGATGCCCAAGTAGAAAGCTCAACGCCAGAAGTATCCCACCCCATATTCCTTGCTTCATCTAACAAAAAACCCGTGCAACAGCCTATGTCTAATAACTTATTCCCAGATTTTTTAAATCTGTTCAACTTCCTAAGAATAGAACGAGCTGATAATCTTCTACCAAACTCTTCCTCTACGTATTTTTCATCCACCATTTTTATATATGCGTTAAAAAATACGTTCGGATCCTCTGAAGGGATGGCAAAAATAAAACCGCAATTATTGCATCGGGCAATCCTAGAAGGATGGGACAAATTTTCTTCAGTTACAAAATAAGAACTATTTTGACTTATCTTTTTAGAAGAATATATAATTTCTCTATCCGTTGACCCGCATATATCACATTCTTTTTTTTTAAACACAGTGCATCATCTTTCTGTACCTTCCTTATCTGCTAAATTAATAATATTTCCTTTATACATTAAATTTTCAACTACCGAAAACATTTTATAAGGACTGCCTGTTTTGCAATCGAATATTCTCATCTCAACAGAATATCCATTTTTTACATCCTCAGGTATGAATATAACATAATCTTCGCTAACAATCTCTCCTTTCTGCCAGGCATAGGTTGGATATATCCTGTAGCAGATAGATTTCTTAAATCTATATTGCAAAACCCCATCCGAATTCAATATATCTATAAAGCTCTCATAATCCTTTTTTAGTTGTTCAGTTGCTCTCCAAAAAAAAGTTAATTTGATTTGTTTTTTTACCTGACTATTTTTAAACACTGCGTCGTATCCCAGGAATTCAAGATTATTATCTATCTTAACTAAGCCTTCATGTGTAATTACAGGCATCTTATCAAAAACCCTATAAAGCCTATAATTGCCTGAATAATTCTTTCTCAATAATACTATGCTGCCTGCCATATCTACAACTCCCCATTTTCCTGTTAAGATAAATTTTCTTAAATTGACATCTGATCCTGGAATATAAAATGAATCAAAAGTTAATGAATCATTGAAATCTAAAAGAGCATATTCTGCGTTTTCCGGAAAAACATAAGGCTTATTTGACAAAGTATAAAAACCATTAACCACGTGATGGAAAGAATAAAGATAATTTCTATTAGATAATTTTGGCAGAAATTCAAATGTAGAAACAACACCTGCAGTTTCTGGTATCTTATTTACAAAGCTCTGTTTTATATAATCTGAAATATCTTTTTTAAAATCCTTGGAATATTTTATTAGTCTTGACTGAGGACCTAAATAAATGTTAGAGATAACACTTATAATTAATATAGCTAATATAAAAAATCTTTTTATTATTCTGGCTTTCAACTGGCTAGTGCTAATAATCCTTTTAATCCCATATATTGTTGAAATAAAAATAAACGGTATTAATTCAGCTGCATAATGTGTACTAATATCATATTCGCTTGGGCGCAAAGAAAGCAAATGTTGTATGAATATTGGCGCTACTATAAAAATCCTTAGATCAAAAAGCGACAAAAAAGAAACTGGTAGAAATATTTGTGATAAATATATCATCTTTTGCCATTCAAACATTATCTTAATTATTTTTATAGGATGCAATACGATAGACCCCAACACTTCCGGGAGAGAATTGCCTATATGGTTATAAATACTGATAAAATCTATAGTACCTTTATTGAAATAGGGTATAATTTTAAAAACCATTATACAAAACCATGCCATTCCAATTAAGAGAGGCGTTAATAGCCACTTAATATCTTTTTTTATAAAAAAAGTGCATATCCCAAATAGCGCTATAATTAATGCAATATTTTCCTGGCACATTAAAGATAGGCTCATAAATATCACAAACATCTTAAAATTTTCTTTTTCAAAATAGTAATACGTAAAAATTAAGAAAGGCACGGCAAGCGTCTGAGGATGAAATTCGAAAAGATTTACATAACCAACTGCGGGATAAATTAAATAAATAGAAACTATAGCAAGGCCAATATTCCTATTTAATTCTTTTTTAGCTATTAGATAAATAGGGTATGCGGCTATGCCCAAAGATATGGACTGGATAAAAAGCAATGTCAAAGGAGATTTAAACACGAAATATACAGGCGCAATTAGAAACAAAATAAAACCTGCATGGTTACCTAAAAAATCAATTCCAAGTATAGAGTTATAAGTAGACCCATGCAAAATATTCCATAAGGTCTGGCTGTAAACAGCTAAATCGAAATCCTGATAACCAAAAGATTGATATTTCAAAAAACTTATATATCCAAAACACGATATATATGCGGCTATTAATAGCCATACGATTCTATCTTTAACATCTTCTCCTGCATCCGTCACCCAATTAAAATTTAACATAATGTTCTATTTTATGTATTTCCCGAAGAACCTCGGTAATAGGCTCACTATATTTCAAGCCATCCTGGGTAAAGCCGAGAGGCAACTCAGAAAGACTCTATTTTTTAAAATCCATACTCATACCCCAAGCATGACATTACACACATAGCTGCTGTTTCTGACCTCAGGACCAGGCAGCCTAAAGAACACATGCTGCAATTATTTTCTTTTGCCATAGAAATTTCTTTTGGGCTAAAATCACCCTCAGGTCCTATAAATACCGCGATTGTTTTTGGGGTTAAACCTCTTAATACATTTTTTAGAAGCTTATTTTCTTTATCAAGGCTGGCAAAAATTACCAAATCCTTTTGCTTTGAGTCTATTAAAGCGCTATTAAAATATATCACATCCGATATGACAGGTAGTATTGTCCTGCCGCATTGTTTAGAGCTAGCCATGCCTATCCTTTTCCATCGCTCTGTCTTACCTGTGAAATCCTTGATGTCAGGCACTGTCCTATCAGTTACTATAGGCACAATCCTGTTCACACCTAATTCTACAGCTTTTTCAACTATAAAATCCATTTTTGCCTTTTTGGGAATCGCCTGATACAATGTAATATTTAAAGGTATATTAGATCTAGAAACCAGCGCTTCTTTAATTTCCATAGTCACCACGTCTCTCCTCACATCTTCAATAGAACACAAGAATTCGCTGCCCTTTCCATCAAAGATATTAACAACATCACCTTTTTTAAGTCTCATAACGTCGCGTATATGATGGATTTCTGTCTTGTCTTTTATCTCTATTGTATTTTTTAGGGGAGTTATTGAGTCTGGTGAAATGTAAAAGCGCATGAAATTTCCTTATGCTTTGGTGGATCCGCCTGTCAATTTTGCAATTCGAAACTGATCGGCGAGATCTCACCAAAAATTTTGTTTTATAAAATTTTTGGTGGACCTGAGCGGGATCGAACCGCTGACCTCTTCGTTGCGAACGAAGCGCTCTCCCAGCTGAGCTACAGGCCCAATAAATTTTATGACGTAAAAGAAAAATTCTTAATTATTAATTATACCATTTTAAACTTATATTGGGAATACATTTAAGGTATTGATTTAAAAGACGTTAGGCGGGGGTAACAGGCAAAATAAAACGTGAGGCTCTGAGTTCCGTAAGTAGCTGTTATATCACCTGTAACTGTATTGTTTGCAACATCTTTAAAAAAATTTACAGCTGTAACAGTTACTTTTGGTATCAGGTCGTCTTGAGTAACGCCATTGTCAAATATAAGCGCACTTCCGGATCTATAATAACTATAAGTAGTTGCTGAACTATAATTACTACTTGTAACAGGATTATTAGTATTTATTCTTATATCCAGCCTTTGAGTGTTTGTATTTGTGTCGTTTGGCAGTTGAATGCCAGATGTACTTGGCGCTGATATTTCATCTCCCATGGCCTGCATAGTATTTTTATAAATATGTTGTATAGCATATTGTACTTCATAACCTATAGCAACTCTCTCAACTGCAGCAAGGTAAAATTTTTGGCTTGCTAAATAAAGGCTTGATACTGCTAAAAAGACAACGCCCAGCAAAATCGTAGCTATCATTATCTCTACCATTGTTAAGCCTGTTTTATTGTGCATTCGCGACAACATAAAATCATCCCTTCCAGAACCTTCAAGGCATAGAAATTAATTTTCAAAAAGCCGGCTCATCCCAATGCACTTTAACAATAACCTGTTTATATCCATCAGTTGCAGCGCCTATGTCAATTACATCATACGTAAGAGTGTGATTGATTAAACTTAAAAACTCACCGCCTCTAAGGATAGTGCCTATTTCAGACTCTAAGTGATCATCAGCATCTGAAGCAGTTGTAGTTAAAGTCATCTGAGAATCTGCATATTTATAATTACTCCTTAATCTATCCAAAGCCTCTGTTGCAAAATTATATGCCTGCATTCTATGTCTACCTCTATTAAGCAGGCGATGTGCGCCAAAAAATGCGCTAAACACGCCTACGGCAAGCACACCTATAATCAATGCAGAAACAATTACTTCTGTGATAGTAAAACCTTTTTTGTTCTTATATGAAAACATATCAAGGCGTGAAATAATCACCATCGGAAGTTATTGTGCCATATTTATCGATGTAGCAGCTTTTCCCGCTGTATGGCCCATCTATTCTCATAGCTCTAGCAGTAAAATTATGCGGTGATGCTGTTACACTTGTAATATCATAACTAAAATATCTATTATTTGAATTCAGTGTATTTGGGTCATCAATATTCAAGTCGCTTATGTTAAGAGTATACTGATTATGCTCTAAGAAATATGCTTTTTCTCCTGTCCTGATAAAATTCAAACTACTTAAAACTTCTTTGAGCTTTGCTTTTTCCATTGTTTTAACTAACATAGGAAGGGCAAGAGCAATAAGTATACCAATAATAATAACAACTATTAACAATTCTGTCAGAGTAAAACCAAGATAGGGCCTTCTGAACATAATATTGTTTTTTCTCATAGCAGCATAGTATTAGTATTGCTAGATAATAAGACCACCGAGATTCTAGCTTCTAGTAAGTTTTTCTCAAGGAGTGAAATAACCGGCATCGGCAGTTATGTTGCCATACTTTAATATCATAATCAAAATATCTATTATCTGGAGGGTTACCAAGTGCATCAAGAGTATTGGGGTCTTCAATATTCAATTGGCTTACGACAGGCCAATACTGGTTATATTCTAAAAAATATATCTTCTCTCCTGTCCTTATTAGATTCAAGTTACTTGCAGCTTCTCCGAGCTTTGCTTTTTCCATTGTTTTAACTAACATAGGGAGAGCAAGAGTAGCAAGTATCCCAACAATAACAACAACTATTAATAATTCTGTCAGAGTAAAACCAGCGCCATGGATCCTGAATATAATATTATTTTTCTTCATAATAGTATAGTATTAATATTGTTAGATAATAGGACCGCCAAGATTCTCGCTTCTAGTAAGCTTCCCTGTCATATTATCTGTCTGAGTCCACTTTATCCATGTATCAACATTATTTATTCGCGTAGCAGTAACGCTATATTGTCTTTTTGAACTAATAGTTCCATTATCTTTGAACGAATAAGTATATAATCTATTTGCAATAGCATTTGAATTATCTATATCCAGCGTTGCAAAATTATCATCAACAGGCAATGCCCCATTTTGATACCAATATCTATCTAAAGCCACTCTTATAGCTCCTACGTTTATTACCGCTTCAACAGATCTAGCTTTTTCTATAGCTGCCATATACTGAGGCAATGCTACTGTAATAAGTATTCCTATAATTATAATAACAAACAAAAGTTCTAAAAGAGTGAAGCCTTTTCCATACATCAGGATGTAGGGCCCCCGAGTTTCGAACTTCTCGTAAGCTTACCTTCCGTATTACTTGTTTGAGTCCACTGTGCCCAATAGTCAGTTTCCTTGCCTATGCGTTCAGCTCTTATAGTATAAATCCTAGCAGTAGAAGTACAAGTGTCTCCGGTAACTGTATATTGGTATAACCTGTTAGTAACAGTATTTGGATTATCTATGTCTAACAGATCTGGATCATTAGTCCCTGCAGCATTTTGATACCAATATCTATCTAAAGATGTTCTTAAAGAACCTATATTCGATATTGCTTCTGCAGATTTGCCTTTTTCTAAAGTTGTTAAATATTGAGGTAAAGCTACTGAAGAAAGTATCCCTATAATAATAACTACTATCATAACTTCTAAAAGCGTAAAACCTTTTTTGTTCATCAGTTCCTATCTGCGCTTAATTAACAATTATATTATCTATATTTCCAGTTTCCTTGTACCACACCAGCTTGCGTCATAGTTATAGTCTGGCCAGCATAACTTCCACTGCCTATTCTGGAAGCAGTTGCCGTATAAGTGTCGCCACTAGTCGTTATGGTAAATGACCAATATGTAGGAGCCAAGCTTATATCAAGGTCAGTTGTAGTAGTTGTATAAACTTCATTTTGTGCAAAATATACTTTTTCTCCTGTCTGTATATGGCCTAGACCTGCTTTTGCTTCTCCGCCTTTTGCTCTCTCAATAGAAGCTGAAAACTGCGGTATACCTATAGCAGCTAGTATACCTATAATTATAACTACTATCAAGACTTCTACTAGTGTAAAACCTTTTCTGTTCATCAGTCCCTCCATTACATCTTTTAGATTCTTTGTATTTAATTATACATTATAAATAAAGGATGTCAAATAAATTGTAACATGATTTTTAACCAGACGCTTTTATGGCGCTGGATATACTAAATATAGGCATAAACATTGCTACTACTAAAACTCCCACCACTATACCCATAAAAACTAAAACTATAGGCTCAAACATTGTGGTAAGTCTTGAAATAAACGTATTCACCCTTTCTTTATAAAAAAACGAAACTCTATCCAACATTTTACCCAATTCACCGATCTCTTCTCCTACAATTATCATCTGAATAACAAGTGGAGAAAATAAATTGCTATTCCCCATAGTCTGCCCCATTGATTTGCCTTCTTTAACAGCTGTTTTTACTTCTCTAAGCGCCTTCTCCATAACTTTATTGCCTGCTATTTTTTCAGATATCTCAAGTGCATGCAGTATGGGCACGCCACTTTTAATAAGCGTTCCTAACCCGCTTGTAAAACGCTCCGTAGCTATCTCCCTGGCTAATTCTCCCACAACAGGTATTTTGAGTATAATATCGTCAAACTGCAATCTGCCTTTTTCTGTAGATATATATTTTTTTATACCAAAAAATAGGGCTACAATAGCTCCTGATACAGGAAGAAAATACTTCCTTACAATATTACTTACACCAATAACCATCTGGGTAAGGGCTGGCAATTCAACATTAAAACCTTTGAATATCTCAGAAAAAATAGGTATAATTTTAAGCAAAAATACAGCTATTGCACCTGTTGCCACAATTACCAGTATTAAAGGATACATAAGAGCTGATGTTATCTTTCTTTTCAATTCAGCGTTCTCCTCCAGATAAGTAGCTACCTGGTCAAGACTTGAAGGCAAATGCCCTGAAGCCTCTCCTGTTTCAACTAGATTTATCCAGAAAGAAGAGAATATTTTTTCATGCTTTTTTAAAGCATTCTGAAATGTATAACCTCCTTCTACATCTTTTTTAATCTGCTCTACTGCTGCGAGAAGGAGTTGAGATTCTATCTGTTTACATAATATATCCAAACCCTTTATAAGAGTTACGCCTGCACCTAAAAGCGTTGCCAATTCTCTTGAAAACATTATAAGATCCTGCGATTTAATCGCTCTATGATATCTCCTTTTATCATTCCCACTTTTCTTTGATTTAATGACTTTGGGCGCAAGCGTGACAGATATTACAAGAAGACCCCTTGACTGCAAGCCGCTCACTAGGTCTTCTTCATTTACAGTCTCCACTACCTCATCTATCAATTTGCCTGTCTTGTCTCTTGCTACATATCTAAAAAATGGCATATTCACTCCTCACAGATAACTATGTTTGTATCAAGTCAAGCATCAGGTAGCAGGTAAAATCATAAAACCTGTTACATTATGTTTTTACCTGCTACCTGTGGCCAACTTGCTATTCTCTGTAAACAATTACTCCTCTCCAGCAACCAAAGTTATGCTAAGCACTTCTTCAATACTAGACATCCCTTCCTCTACTTTTTTAATTCCGCTATGAAGAAGAGAGCTTGTGCCCATTTCCTTTATTTTATTCTTAATCTCTCCAAGTGGAGCGCCTCTAGTAACCAGTTCTCTTAATTTATCATTCATCAATATTATTTCATAAATAGCTATTCGACCTCTATAACCAGTATGGCTGCAATAATCACACCCCTTTGGCTTATACAAAAGCTCCTGCTTTATACCAAAATCCTTGACCAAGCTAGGGGTTGTCTCATAAGCCTCTTTGCACTCTGGGCACAATCTTCTAATAAGCCTTTGAGCGCCTACCATAATAAGTGAAGAGCTTATTAAATATGGTTCAAGCCCTATATCTATTAACCTGGATATAGCGCTTGGCGCATCATTAGTATGCAAAGTGCTTAAAACAAGATGTCCAGTAAGAGACGCCCTTATACATATCTGAGCAGTCTCCAAATCCCTAACTTCTCCAACCATTATAATATCAGGATCTTGCCTTAAAAATGCCCGGAGAGCGCTTGCAAAAGTAAAGCCTATGCCAGGTTTTATCTGAACTTGATTTATGCCGTCCAGCTTATATTCTACAGGATCTTCTACTGTTGTAATGTTTTTACGCGGGCTTTTTATTTCATTCAAAGCTGCATAAAGTGTTGTAGTTTTTCCGCTTCCTGTAGGACCTGTAATTAAAATCAAGCCATGTGGGCTGATAATAGCTTTTCTAAAATTTTCCAGTTCTTCTGGATCAAATCCTAAATCTCCAAGATTTAAAGGCGTAGAGGATTTATCCAATATTCTCATTACTACTTTCTCGCCAAATATAGCTGGTATAGTAGATACGCGTATATCAATTCCTTTGTTATCTACTTTTACAAAAAATACACCATCCTGTGGAAGTCTACGCTCTGCAATATCCAGGTTTGAAAGTATCTTTACCCTAGAAACGATAGCCGGCAATAAATTCTTTGCAGGAGGTGGTATTTCATACAAGACTCCGTCTATCCTGTATCGTATAGTAATCTTATTTTTACAAGGTT
Organism: Candidatus Omnitrophota bacterium; assembly: GCA_026387215.1. Taxonomy (GTDB): domain Bacteria; phylum Omnitrophota; class Gorgyraeia; order Gorgyraeales; family Gorgyraeaceae; genus UBA10183. The sequence goes on along the minus strand of JAPLMC010000041.1, from coordinate 1,761 downwards.
CAATATGTATATCGCTGACTCTGTCTTTTATAGCCTGCATTAATATAAGATCTACAAGCTTTATGACAGGCGCCTCTTCTGCCCTTGCAATAAGGTCGTCTAGACTCAGGTCGCCTTCTACGTCTTTTTCTACTTTAAATTCTTCCAGTTCATATGAATTACTTACAGCGTCTTTTAGCAAATCCTCTTTGCCGTAAAACTCATCAATGGCCCTCTGAAGATCTGATTTAGTAGCAATGATTGGATTTATGTCGCAGTTTGTCATGCGTTTTAAATTATCTATGGTAATAAGATCTAGAGGGTCCATAAAAGCAATGGTAAGAGAACTCATGTGTCTAGAAACAGGCAAAAGCATATTTCTACGGGCATAATCCTCTGGTACTAGTTTAGCAAGATCCTGATTCTCAGCAGGTTTTAAAAGGCCTTTTGCATAAGAGGCGTAAGGGATTGACAACTGTTTTGCCATTGCAATAACAATGTCTTTCTCTGTTACAATACCGAGATTTATTAAAGTCTCTCCCAGCCGCTTGCCTTCTTTTTTCTGAATCTCAATGGCCTTTTCTAATTGCTCCTCTGTAACCAAGCCTTCTATCAATAGTATCTGGCCTAATTTTTCTCTAGATTTTTTCATAATATTACATTATACTTTCAAAACCGTAAATTTTAAACTTCAAACTTAAAATATCTTCATCCGCCAAATAAATCCAGAACAGTATTAACTTCTTTTTCCCTTATTGCCTTTGGCTTTTCCTGTTCTCGTTCAGAAATACTACCAATCACATAAGAAATATCTTTAACAATATTTGGCGTAATAAATATTATGAGCTCCCTATCGCTATTATCTTTAGCCTTATAACGAAATGCTGCGCCTAAAACAGGCACATCTCCTAAAAATGGCACTTTTTTAAGGCTATGGTCATTCTGAGACTTAATAAGCCCCCCTATGACTACTGTTTCTCCGTCTTTAACCATAACAGTGGTTTAATTAATTTTGGTTCTATAACCATTGTAACAAAATCACTTTTACTTATAGTAGGAGTGACTGTAAGCGTTATGCCTGGTAAATTAGGTGATGCTGCCCTTACAAATGTAGATGTTGTCCTTGACGGACCTCCATTTACTCCGTCTGTTATAGTATCCAATCTTTCAATAGCATCATTGGAATTAATATTAATCTCTGCAGTTTCATTATTCATAGTCAGTATTTGAGGTCTGGCAAGGGTTTTTGTATCAGAACTGCTAAGCAACGCAGTTATCGCAGCAGTTGTTGAAGCCAAACTAAAACCACCTGGCGAAGTTATACCCTCCCCACTTGAATCATTCCTCCCAAGACTATTATTCATAGGCCATATAGTTCCAGTAGCAGGCCCTGTATAAGTTCCAAATTCACCGCTCCAGTTTATTCCTAAACTTTCAATTAGCGCAGTACTGGTCTCTAGTATTTCAACTCTTATCATAACTTGAGGAGTCCTCACATCTAACTTAGACAGCAAATTTTCTATTATAGAAAACGGACTAGGCACGTCCGTTATAATAAGACTGTTGGATCTCTTGTCAGCTATTATTCTTCCGTTTTCGGAAAGCACGCCCTTTACAACTGACTCTATTCCTACATCAGGTACTTTTGCAATGGAGGCGTTAGCTGTGCTTGAAGTAGGGGCGTTCATCTGGGCATATTTTAATTCATATATCTTCGTAATAGTCTCCACTTTAGGTTTCCCTGTTTCTTTAACTATAAATATACTAGTGCCTGGTTCTTGT
>JAPLMC010000098.1 GCA_026387215.1 Candidatus Omnitrophota bacterium | reverse complement strand
ATATCGCCGATTAATAGAATTCTCATTTCTTACCACCTCAACCACGTCCCAATCGCATATCCGGACACGGTTTACTAAAGTTTATTATTTAGCGTACTCTACCGCTCTTGTTTCGCGTATCACTGTAACTCTTATCTGTCCAGGATACTCAAGGCCTTCTTCTATTTTTTTTGTTATCTCTCTAGCTAAGCCCATTGCCTGAAGATCGCTTATCCTGTCAGGTTGTACAACTACTCTTATCTCTCTTCCAGCCTGTATTGCAAATGCCTTCTCAACGCCTTTGAATGAGTCGGCAATAGCTTCCAGTTTTTCAAGGCGCTTTATATAATTCTCAAGGGATTCGCGCCTAGCTCCAGGCCTTGTGGCGCTGACAGCATCCGCAGCCTGCAAAAGCACTGCGTAAATAGTCCCTGGCACTTCCTCTTCGTGATGAGACGCTATAGCATTTATAATATCAGGCCCCTCGCCGTATTTTTTAGCCAGGTCTGCACCTATCTTTGCGTGCGGGCCTTCCACTTCATGAGTCACTGCTTTCCCTATGTCGTGCAAAAGACCTATTCTTTTTGCAAGAGTTACATCCAAATTTAGTTCTCCTGCCATAACGCCCATAATAACGCTTACTTCTTTCATATGCTGAAGCGCATTTTGGCCATAGCTAGTCCTGTATTTCAGCCTGCCGATTAACCTGACTATTTCAGGATGAACCTTCTGAAGCCCTATTTCAAAAATAGTTTTCTCTCCTTCTTCCTTAATAGTTACTTCCATTTCCTGTTTGACTTTATTAACAACTTCTTCGATGCGACCAGGATGAATTCTTCCATCTTGGAGAAGCCGTTCTAGACTTATTCTTGCTATCTCGCGTTTTACAATATCAAAACCGGAAAGTATTACAGCCTCTGGAGTGTCATCGATAATAACATCTACTCCTGTGGCTATTTCAAGGGCCCGGATATTGCGACCTTCTCTGCCTATAATTCTCCCTTTCATCTCATCGCTTGGCAAATTCACTACAGACACAGTTGTATTGACAACATGCTCGGCAGCGCACTTCTGCATGCTGAGCGAAAGAATCTCTTTGGCCTTTTTATCCGCAGACTCCCTGGTTCTGTCTTCTATCGTTTTAAAAAGTATTTGAGCTTCTCTCTGAGCGTCCATTTCCACCCTTTGCAGAAAAAGCTTTTTTGCTTCTTCAACGCTTAAGCCGGATATCCTCTGCAGTTTCGCCTTTTCTTCTTCAATAAGCCTTGAGAATTCATTATGCCGTGCTTCGATAGACCTTTCTTTGTCTACAAGAAGGCCTTCGCGGCGCCCTATGTCCTTCTCTTTCCTGTCAAGGAGATCCACTTTCCTGTCTATATTTTCTTCCTTCTGAACCAGCCTTTTTTCAACATTTGCCAGCTCAAAGCGTCTGTCTTTTGTTGTCTGTTCAAAATCCGATTGTATCTTGAACTTCGCATCTTTTACTTCCAGCTCTATTTCCTTTTTCCTGTTTTCAAATTCCTTTTTGGAATTATCAAGGCTTTTCTTTGCCCTTTCCTCCATCTCCCTCAGGTGTTTTTCTCCGAAAAACTTTCTTATGAAATACCCTGCGAAAAATATTAGTATAAAAACCAAGACTTCTACTGCGTAGATTATTATTTTAATATTCGAATTCATGTTAAGCACCTCCCCGCTATTTTATGTAAAAATCGTGTTAGTACCTAGTGACTTGGCTTTTTGATAATGCGGATCACTCGGCACTATGCCAAGTGTACCTTGTAAAAATTTATGCCACAAAGCATTAGTCGGTTAAAACACTAGTGAGAGGGATATCTCTTTTTGTGGTAGGCACCTTGTCAAGCAGTTGAAATCTGAATCCAAGACCTATCTTTGATTTGCCTTTTTTTGGAAGGCTCCTCAAAAAATTATCGTAATAGCCTTTCCCGCGCCCAATGCGATTGTGATTTCTGTCAAAGGCGATTCCAGGCACTATTACCAAGTCTATATTTTTCAACTCCGCAGGCGTTCTATTTAAGGGCCCCCTTGGCTCATAAATGCCATATGGCCCTTTTCCCAATTTTTTAATATCCCTCAAATACACAGGTTTTATATTTCTATTCCTCACCAACGTAACCGGTAAAACTACTTTTTTGCCCATCTTAAGGGCCTGTTTTATTATGGGTCTTGTTTCTACTTCCCCTGTTCCTTTAGAACAATAAAGCATCACACATTTAGACTTCAAAAAACTTTCATTAAGAAATAATTTTTTATGCACAACCCTGCTTCTTTGTCTCCTTTCTGATACTTTTTGGCTTTTTATTTTTATTTTCATTTCTTTTCTTACAGTCTCTTTTGCTTCCATAGCCGGTAGCCCTATTTCTTCTTTTTCAGGTAGTCTTCTATCGCTGACTTAAGAGCCTCTTCTGCCAGCATAGAGCAATGCATTTTTATTTTTGGAAGCCCGCCAAGCGCTTCTGCCACAGCCCTGTTTGAAATTTTCAACGCTTCGTCTATGGTCTTCCCTTTAACAAGTTCTGTAACCATGCTGCTCGTAGCTATGGCTGCGCCGCACCCAAATGTTTTAAATTTTGCATCCACAATTTTATTATTCTCTACCTTAATGTAAAGCCTCATTATGTCCCCGCACATAGGGTTCCCTACATTTCCGACTCCGTCCGCGTCAGGAATTTCTCCTACGTTTCTCGGGTTTTTAAAATGCTCTATCACTTTCTCGCTGTACTCCGTGTGAAAATTTTCCATAAAGCTGCTCCTGATTTTTACGAAATAAAAATCATCCCGAACCACCATAATACTAGACTATATATGGCAAGGGATTTTTATCCAACTGTGTTGGCCGGAGACATCCAACTGACACAGCCGAATAGGTTCGACTCTAATTAATAATCACTTCTCTTGGCCTAGCTATTTTAGAATAATCCTTTGCCGGTTTTACGCTTTTCAAACCATCCAGCTTGTTTAAATCTTTCAACCTGTTGTAAATCAATATCCAAGCGCAGTCCTTATTTTTATCAACCTCGCATTTGCCTTTGTTGGAGCCGCCGCACGGCCCGTTCAAAAGACCTTTTGCGCATCTTGTCACAGGACATATCCCTGCTGTAATATTCAGAACGCACTCTCCGCACATAGCACATCTTTCAAAAAATCCGTTACCTGTGGCGTCCAGCACAGCCCCAAATATAGTATCACAGCCTATGTAAACCGGCCTTTTATTTCTGTCATTATCCAGTACAGACTGAGCGCCCAAACCGCACGAAAGAACTAAAAACGCTTCTGCTTCATCTATCATTTTTTTATTTTTAGCAAAATGGAGCTTTGTCTGACTTGCTATACATGGAGAATCAGGAATAGCCCACCCTGTGACGCTTTTGCCATTTGCCTCAAGCGCAGAAATTGTTTCAAAAATTTCTTTTTCTCCGCCTGTCTTGCATGTACTTGCGCAATCTCCACATCCTATTATAAAAATTTTTGACGCAGGGCCAAGCGCCTTTAAAATCTCTTCAATTGGTTTTTTCTTAGTAACTATCATATTACAAAAGCTCCTTTATCTGGCTCTCAAATACTTCTCTTTCATTGTATCCGATATATTTTTTTATAATATTTCCGTTTCTGTCAATAATAAACGTTGTCGGGATTGCCGATATGCCGCCATACAAATCACTGACTTTATTGTTCCCTACTAAAATTATATAATTTATGCTGTTATCTTTTATAAAACCAGGCAGAACCCCTCCTGGGTTTTGATCCAGCGCCACTCCAATTATCTCCAACCCTTGGCCTTTGTACTGATTATAAAGGCTAACAAAATGCGGTATCTCATTCCTACAAGGCGGACACCATGTAGCCCAGAAATCTATAATCACAACCTTGCCTTTAAAATCAGAGAGTTTCTTTTCCGCTCCATTTATATCCTTAAGAGAAAATTCCGGAGCTAGCTTAAATCCTGTTTTTTTAACCACTGTTATTTTTTGAGGCGTCTCCTCCGGAAACACAGCTTCTTTTTTAGACTCTTTCGGAGGTTTTATTAAAATAAGCCATGCAATAATTAAAGTAAGTCCTCCTAAAATTATCATAAACGTGGTTTTTTTCATTTTCCCCTCTAAAATTTTGCGAAGCAAAATTTGATCCCGAACGACTCTATGTTCACATATTATCGCAAGGAACCTATCTCACGAATAAACCCGTAAGTCTGGAAAACTGCCCTGAGAACAATAACATACCTACCAATATCAAAAAGACGCCTGAAATTATTGGCACAAACCTAATAAAATTTCTGAGCTTCACAAAAAGAAATAGGAATTGGTTTATCGCAAGACTTGCTATAAAAAATGGCAACCCAAGCCCAGCTGAATAAGCCAGTAAAAGTACCGTGGCTTTAGATAAACTATCAAACGTGGAAGCATATATAAAAATACTGGATAATATAGGCCCTACGCATGGCGTCCATCCAAATGCAAATGCCATGCCCACCAATAAAGACCCTAGATAACCAAAATTCTTTCTTTTTAGACTAATCCCTTTACTCTGGCTTAAAAACCTTGTTTTTATTATGCCCATTATATCAAGGCCGAATAAAATTATTAATACTCCTCCTATTCTTTCAAGCCATACCCTTTTGATTCCCAAAAAACTTCCAAAATATGAAATCGCTATTCCCATTAATACAAAAATTATTGAAAACCCTAAAATAAAGAATAAAGAGTTTATTACAGTAAGATTCGTTATATTAGAGGATTTTTCAGAGGATTTCATATCCTCAAAAGACCTGCCTGTAATGTAAGTAATATAGGATGGAAAAAGCGGTAAGATACACGGAGAAAAAAATGAAAGAACGCCCGCAGAAAAAGCTATAAGAATAGATACTTCGTTTCCAGAAACCATACACCCTCCGTCACAGGTTACCTGGCCGAAGCCCTTACTCTTATAACATTAAGCTCCTGACGTATGTCAGCAAGCCGAGCGACTATATCTTCCTGATTCTTTAAAACCTTGTCTATCTTCTCTGCAAGTTTTATTACGTCCCTTGATTATCTTCTTTGCCAAAAATATTGATCGTAAAAATGCTCAGAGACACAAGAATCGCAGCTAATAGCGATAAAATCCAGATCTTTCTCATAATTTTTTACCTCTTTTTCAAGTATTTATTATAACAAATTACCCTATCACAGTCAATTCCAAAAACTTGACAAACTGACAATGACGATTTTGTCAAGTTTATGGTTAAATACTGGGTTACTTTCCTTTTAATTTTAAGTTACTGAAAGACATGGTATTTAATACATCTTTTTTTTCTAACCACGCCCGCCTTGCCACTGCCACTCCAAACTTCATCATTTCAAGATGCTGTGCAATATGGGAATCCGTATTTATGACAATTTTTACCCCAGCTTCTTTTGCCATCCTGGTATTTATATCGTTCAAATCCAAGCGCTGAGGAAAACTATTTATCTCAAGCGCAGTATTTGTATCTCTTGCAGCTTTAAAAACTTCTCCAAAATCTATATCATATTCATTTCTTGAGCCCCACAACCTTCCAGTAGGATGAGCGATTATATTAACATATTTATTCTGGCATGCGCTTATAATGCGTTTCGTAATAATAGCGACTGATTGTTTAAAGCCTGCATGTATTGCAGCTACTACAATATCCATTTCCCTGAGCACATTATCCGGATAATCCAGATTTCCTTCTGAATCAATATCAACCTCTGTTCCAAAAAGGATCTTTATGTCCTTGTATTTCTTGTTTAGCTTCTCTATCTCTTTTCTCTTGAGATCTAACTCGTGAACATTTAATCCTCCGGCAATCTTCAGGCCTTGAGAATGGTCGGTAATAGCGACATATTCATATCCCAACTCTCTTGATTTTAATATCATTTCTTCTATAGAGCTTCCACCGTCAGACCATGTTGAATGCATGTGGAGATCTCCTTTTATATCTTCTATTTTTATCAAATCCGGCAATGTGTCCTTAAGACTTGCCTCAAACTCCCCTTTATCTTCTCTTAACTCAGGCTCTATATATAAAAGGTCTAATATCTTATACATTTCTTCTTCTGTTTTTCCAGCTATTTTTTTTTCACCTTTAAATATTCCATATTCATTTAGCTTCAAACCACGTTTAATCGCAAGTTGGCGGAGTTTTATATTGTGCTCCTTAGAACCTGTAAAATACATCAGAGCTGCTCCATAAGACAACTCATCAACCACCCTTAAATCCACTTGTATATTATCCTTTGTAAGTACTGATGATTTTGTAAGGCCTTTTGCAATAGTATCTTTTACTTCTGGCAACTCTGTAAAAGCATCCATTATCTCCTGAGGTTTATTTGAAGAAATCAGGATATCTATATCCCTGACAGTTTCCTTCATTCTCCTGAGGCTTCCGGCAGGATTTATATTTTTTACTTCTTTTAATTTTTTGAGCTGAGTTATAATATTATAAGCCACATCAGTAGCCGTTTTCAGGTCAAGTCTTTCCCTGCCTTTTTTAAAAAGATCTATGCCCGTCAATATATTTTCTTCTGTTTTTTTCCCCATGCCAGGAAGATCTTTTATCTTTCCTGCATGCGCCATTCTCTCAAGCATGACTACATCCTGTATGTCCAGCTTTTCATACAACAACTTCGCTGTTTTAGGGCCTATACCTGGTACATTCAGCATCTCAATCAGGCCTTCAGGTATATCCTTTTTCAATTCTTCTAAATATTTGAGTTTTCCGGTAGAAACAATCTCTCTTATCTTCTCTTCAAGGTCTTTTCCTATGCCGTTAATATCTTTCAGCGTATCTCGATTTACAAAAATTTCTATATCATCCGAAAGCGACTCTATACTTTGCGCTGCCTTCTCATACGCCCTTATCTTGAAAAAATTCTCCCCCTTGATCTCTAATATCTCCGCTATATCTTTAAAAATTTCCGCGATAAGTTTATTTTTCATAGTAAAATTATTTTACCATAGATTTTTTATAGTATAAAGTATATAATACGCTACATAAGTGTACATAAACTTGACAAAACCGTCATTGTCAAAGTGTCAAGTTTATCAATTGCTGGGAGGGGGGGGGAAAGATGTTGCTTAAATTCTTTCGTAAACGCAAAAATATGAAGCGTATTATGTGGGCGCTGGCTATACTGATCATACCTGCTTTCGTTATATGGGGCGCTGGCGAATCTGGTAAAAATAAAGGCAATAAGCCTGGCTACGCAGGAAAACTATTCGGCAAAAAAATTTCATATGAAAACTATTATAATATGTGGAACGTCTCCAGGGACTACGCCATAAAGTCTTTCGGCAAGAACGTGCCTGTGGAATTTATAGACCAAATGACGTGGAGCCGCATAATACTGTTAGAAGAGGCAAAAATAGAAAAATTAGCGGTAACCGATAAGGATGTTGTAGACAAACTAACCTCCTTTACCGCATTCCATAAAAATGGCTCTTTTGACAAAACGCTCTACAAATCAATGCTCCAAGATACAGCCAGATCATTTGAGGAGAAGTTAAGAGACGACCTTTATATATCCAAACTAAGAGATAAAGTCATTTCTAACATCAATGTAAATGACGAAGAAGTTAAAGATGAGTATAAGAAAAAATTTGAAAAAATAAAATCATCTTATATACTTATCCCTTTCAGTGATTCTGAAAAAGATGTCCAGTATAAGGATTCCGACTTGAAAAATTTCTATGAACAGAATAAAGAAACTTTCAAAAAGACCGAACAGGTAAATATAAGGTACATTGGAATACTTTATTCGAAGTTTGACAGTGAAATTAATATTAAAGATGAACAGATAAAAAAAATTTTCGAAGAAAATATCAAAGATTTCAAAAAACCAGGCTCTGAAGAAACTCCTGTATTAGATGATGCAGCTAAAAATTCTATCCGAGAAAAACTTGCTTTGCAAATAAAAACATCGCTTGCGGAAGATATAGGCTATAGAGTCCTGGATCAGGTAATGCAGAAAAAGAATCTGGAAGAACCAGCCAAAGACAATTCTGTGGAAATAAAAGAAACTGGATTTTTTTCAGCTAATGAAGAAGTGCCTGACATAGGATGGTCTTATGATTTCGCTAAAGTAGGTTTTGAACTGCAAAAAAATGAGATAAATAGCACTCTGGTAAAAACAGATAAGGGACTATACATCATACAATTGAAAGAAAAAAAAAGAAGCTTATATCCCTGATTACGCAGCAATACAAGAAACCATCAAAAAAGCATTTATAAAAGAAAGCTCCATTAAATTATCTCGGAAAAGATCAGAAAAAATATACTTGGATATAACTAATACTATCAAAAACAATAAAACGATTGAAGGCGCTGTAAAAAAATATGGTCTTCAGGTAAAACAAACTGATTTTATCGCCCGGGATGGCTATATACCTGAATTAGGACCTGCTAAGGAATTTATAGATATGGCCTCATCTGCAAAAATAGGTGCTATCTTAAAACCTTTAAAAACGCTTCAAGGTTGGGTTATACTAAAACCTCTTGAATTTAAATCCATAGACGAGGCAAAATTTATGGAAGAAAAAAACAAATTCAAAGAAACTCTTCTGGCTAACAAAAAAGAAGAAACGTTTAATAAATATTTTCAGGATTTAAAAATAAAAGCTGGTTTTGTAAGTTATACCGGGAAATAATCTAATTTGATTAGACCATTTAACTTCGCTTAGCGCAAGTTTGCCAGATTAGATTATTTATCGTGATTTAACAGGTCTTTCAGTTCCTTCATAAATTGATTGATATCTTTGAACTGGCGGTATACGGAAGCAAACCTCACATAGGCAACTTCGTCAAGTTTATAGAGAAGCTCCATTAACAACTCTCCCACTTCTCTGGACGGCGCCTCTTTTTCAAATTTACTCTGAAGCGTGTATTCGATTTTATCTGCTACCGCCTCAAGCTGCTCTGTGCTTATAGGTCTTTTTTCGCATGCCTTTGTAAGCCCGTTTAATATCTTTTTCCTGTCAAAAGGTTCCCGCCTGCCATCTTTTTTTATAACCATCAAAGTTGATTCTTCTATGTGCTCGTATGTTGTAAAACGCCTCTGACAATTAAGGCACTCCCTCCGTCTTCTTATTGAACGGCCTTCTTCGCTAGAGCGGGAATCAATAACCTTGTCTTCATTATGTCCGCAAAATGGGCATTTCATAAATATCTCCTGATTTTTACGAAGTAAAAATCATCCCAAGCGAACATAATTTTACTCTATGTCGCGAGAGATCTTTTATCCAGCTGCATCAGCTGGATAGGTTTAGATTAATTCAGAGTACAGCGGAAACTTCTTTATTAACTTCTCCACATCTTTTTTGCATTCTAACAATTTATCATGGTTATCTTTATATTTAATAGAATTATTAATAATCTGGGCGATTTTCTCCATATCTTTTTCCTTCATCCCTCTAGTAGTAACCGCGGGCGTGCCAAGCCTTATGCCGCTTGTATGTAAAATTCGGGGAATTCTTGTCAAAAGGTATGAGGTTCTTATTGACTGTTACATGGATCTTATCCAAAAGCTCGCTCGCTTCTTTGCCTGTTATATTCTTTGAAGTAAGGTCTACCAAAAATAAATGGTTGTCGGTGCCTCCTGAAACTATCCTGAATCCTGATTTATTTAATGCGTCTGCAAGAGATTTTGTATTTTTTATAATCTGACTTTGATACTGTTTAAATTCTTCCGTGTCTACCTCTTTCAGCGCCACTGCTTTCGCCGCTATTATGTGCATTAGAGGTCCTCCCTGCTCGCCGGGAAAAACCTCCATGTCTATTTTTTTAGCAAACTCCTGTTTACATAGTATCATGCCGCCGCGCGGCCCTCTCAATGTCTTGTGAGTGGTAGTGCTCACCACATGAGCATAGTTAACCGGATTAGGATGTAGTCCGGCTGCAACAAGCCCTGCTATATGAGCCATATCTACGAAAAGATACGCCCCTACTTTATCTGCTATTTCCCTGAATCTTTTAAAATCCATTACACGTGAATAAGCAGACGCGCCTGCGAGTATCATTCTTGGTTTATGCTTTTTTGCCAAGGACTCTATCTCACAATAATCCAGCATCTCCGTATTTTTGTTAAGCCCATATGGAATTACATTGAAGAGTTTTCCTGAAAAATTATGTTTAAGCCCATGAGTAAGGTGTCCTCCGCATGCAAGGTCCATTGCGAGAACTGTGTCGCCTGGCTGAAGCAAAGCAAAATACACAGCCATATTTGCCTGGCTTCCAGAATGCGGCTGAACATTTACATGCTCTGCGCCAAATATCTTCTTTGCCCTTTCTATTGCAAGGCTCTCTACGCCGTCCACATGCTCGCATCCGCCATACCATCTTTTAGAAGGATAGCCTTCCGCGTATTTATTTGTAAGCACAGACCCAGCTGCTTCCAGAATAGCAACGCTTGTAAAATTTTCGCTTGCAATAAGCTCTATGTTATTCCGTTGTCGCTCGAGTTCTTTATGTATTAAATTGTAGATTTCAGGATCTATTTTTCTTAATGCCTTCATATTCAAAACCCTCTATTTCTTTGATTTGACGCACTCTCCTGGCATGCCGGCCTCCAAGATGCTTTGCCGTAAGCCATGCGCCTAAAATCTTTTTTGCTTCTCCGGAAGAAACTACACTTGAAGCGAGCACGAGAATATTAGAATCATTATGCTCTTTACTTGAACAAGCAATAACCTGCTTATCGCATAAAGCAGCTCTAACTCCTCGCACTTTATTTGCTACCATTGACATGCCTATGCCGGTCTTGCAAATAAGTACGCCCCTAGAGTAATATTTGGCTGCAACAAGTTTTGCCACCTTATAACCTATAACAGGATAATCGCAGCTTTCTTCTGAAAAAGTCCCCATGTCTTTCACTGCATGGCCTTTTGACTTTAGAAATTTAACAAGAGACTCTTTTAATTTAAATCCGCCATGATCTGTTCCGATCACTATCCTCATCTATTTTTTCTCCTCTTTAAATATCTCCAGAAATATATTCTCAACCTCTTCTTTTATAACATTCAGGACATTTTTGTATTCCTCAAAAGATCTCCCTATTGGGTCCGGTATATCCTGATCTTCTTTAAGAAGCCTCACTTTATATTCAACCTCAGGTATCATGCTTATAATAACATTTTTATGATATCTTTCCATCACAAATATAATATCTGATCTTTTCAAAATATCCTTATTGATATTTTTGCCTACATGGCTGGAAACATCTGTGCCCTCTTCTCTCATAACAGAAACTGTATTTGGAGAAGGGCCTATGCCGGCGAATGTTGAAGTTCCTGCAGAATCAACATGAACTCTATCGGAAAGGCCGGCTTCATTTACAAATTTTTCCATTAATCCCTTTGCCATTACGCTCCTGCAGCTGTTTCCAGTGCAAACAAAAGTTAACACATATTCCATCAACGCCTCTTTCGCCGGTATAGCGCCCTGCCTCAATATCTTGAAAGGCTTCTCCGTCACATCCATAACAGTTGATTCCATACCTATCCTTGCCCTTCCGCCGTCAAGTATTATCTCCACATGGCCATCCATTTCTGAAATAGCCTCTTCAACTGAAACAGGCGGTTTATTGCCTGAGAGATTAGCGCTCGGCGCAATCACACTCACGCCTGCTTTTTTTATCAACATAAATGCAATCCTATTATCAGGCATGCGAAGACCTATTTTTTCTTTTTTATTGTTAAATGCCACCAGCGTCAACGGCCCTGGCCAAAATCTTTTGGCAACCCTTTCAGCATCTTTTGAAAGGACAATATCTAATTGTTTTAACGAATCAAAATCCACTATGTGTACGCTGAATGGCTTGTCTTTTGGCCTTTTTTTTATTTTGTACAACCTGTCTATGGTATCTTTATTCGAAATATTAGCAGCTATGCCATAAACTGTTTCAGTAGGGAATACTACCAAACCTCCGTTCTTCAAAACTTTTGCCGCTTCATCAACAAGAAGTTCTTCTGGAAAATTAGGGTTTAGCTTTATAACCTTTGTTTTCATAACTACCTTATTATTTAAAAGATTTCAAAATTCTAACTGCAAAAATTCCTGCATTTTTAGCCCCTGATTTGCCTATAGCCATACATGCAACAGGCACACCTCCTGGCATTTGAACCGTTGATAAGAGCGAGTCCAACCCCTTAAGTGATTTTGTTTCTATTGGAACTCCTATAACCGGCAAATCAGTGTGAGAGCTTACAACTCCTGCCAAAGCAGCAGCCATCCCAGCCCCGCATATAAGAATTTTTACACCTCTTTTCTCTGCGGAGGTTGCATATTTACGAACTTCGTCAGGGTTCCTATGCGCTGAAAGCACATTTATCTCATAAGGAATTTTATTTTCTTTCAATACCTTTTCTGTCTCAGCCATTGTTTCAGCATCTGAAACGCTTCCCATAAGTATCCCTACCAAAACTTTTTTCTTATTTGCCATACTGCCTCCCAAATTTTGCGAAGCAAAATTTGATCCCGAATGACCCTATCTTTATTTTGTGTCGCGAGGGACATTGACAAAACTTACAATGTAACATTGTCAAGTTGTTCGGTTAATTGCTCTTGCTCCTATATCTTTTCTATACTGCATGCCTTCGAATTTTATACAATCAATTGCGCTGTACGCTTTGGCCTTGGCTGACTTGATATCATCGCCGAGAGCAGTTACTCCAAGCACCCTGCCGCCGCTGGTAAAGATTTTCCCGTTTTCATTTTTTGTGCCTGCGTGAAAAACAATCACATCTTTTATTTTTCCGGCTTCTTCCAACCCGAAGATCTGCTTGCCTTTTTCGTATTCATCAGGATATCCTTTTGAAGCGCACACTACCGAGATACAGGGAGAATCATCCCACTTTACATTTATATTATCCAGCGTTCCGTCTACGCACGCCAGCATAATATCTAAAGGATCTGTTTTCAATCTAGGCAATATCGCCTGCGTCTCAGGTTCTCCGAACCTTACGTTAAATTCTAAAACCATAGGCCCATCTTTGGTTATCATCAAACCTGCATATAAAATGCCTTTATATACGCCGCCTTCTTCCCTGAGACCGTCTATCACAGGCCTGAAAACATTTTTTATAACTTCGTTCAACATTAGTTCCGTAACTACAGGCGCAGGCGAATAAGCCCCCATACCTCCTGTATTAGCTCCGGCGTCATTGTCAAAAATCCTTTTATGATCCTGCGAAGATTTTAGCGGCACGATAGTTTTGCCATCTGTAAAAACCAGTATGGAGGCCTCTTCGCCTTCCAGGCAGCCTTCCAGAATAATCCTACTCCCGCTGTCGCCAAAAATCTTCTTTGTCATTATGTCATCTATCGCCTTTTCGCCTTCGATTATAGTCTTCGGTATAATCACGCCTTTACCTGAAGCAAGACCGTCAGCTTTTATTACAATAGGCACGCCGATTTTATTCAGATACTTTTTTGCCTCTGCTGCCTCGCCAAAAACCTTGAAATCCGATGTAGCTAGGTTGAATCTTTTCATTGCGTTTTTCGAAAAAACTTTGCTCCCTTCAAGCATCGCCACGTTTTTAAAGGGCCCAAACGCCTTTAGCCCGTTTTCTTCAAATATATCCACTATGCCTTTTACTAAAGGCTTTTCCGGGCCTACCACAGTTAAATCTATATTATTTTTTTTAGCAAAACGCAGAAGCCCCAAGATATCATCCGCTTTTATATCAACCAATTCTGCGATATCTTTCATGCCGCCGTTTCCAGGAGCGCAGAATATCTTTCCCACTTTTTCGCTCTGGGATAACTTCCACGCTATAGCGTGTTCTCTCCCCCCAGAGCCGATTACTAAAATTCTCATATTATAACTTCTCCATTACCTTTAATAATTTCTCCGATAGTCCAGGATCTTAATCTGAATTTTTTAATTATCTCGTGCGTTTTTTTAACATCAGTCTTGCTAACCACTATTACCATGCCTATACCCATATTAAACGTCCTATACATATCTCTGTCTCCAATATTCGCCCTTTTCTGGATAACGCCAAATATTTCAGGAACCTCCCAGAGTTCTTTATATATCAGAACGGATTTATCACTCGGCACAACTCTAGGAATGTTGTCGTAAAAACCCCCTCCTGTGATATGCGCAATGGATTTTATTTTTACCTTTTCCATTAATTTTAAAATTGCCTTTACATAGATTATTGTAGGGGTCAAAAGAATTTTTCCGAATCTTCCTTTTAATTCATTTTTAGAAAACAGTTTTCTTATAAGGCTGAAGCCGTTTGAATGAGGCCCGCTTGAACCTATGCCTATAACTATATCGCCTGCATTTAAAGACTTTCCGTCTATAATCTTGCTCTTCTCAACTATGCCTACGCAAAACCCAGCCAAGTCGTATTCTTCGCCGTTATACATACTGGGCATCTCTGCGGTTTCTCCCCCAACAAGAGCGCATCCAGCCTGCTTGCAACCTGCGACAATGCCTTTCATTATATCCACAGCCTTCTTACTGTTTAGCTTTCCTGTTGCAAAATAATCCAGAAAAAGCAGCGGCTCCGCGCCTGTTACAATAACGTCATTTACAGACATTGCCACAAGATCTATGCCTATCGTATCGTGTTTATTCATGCTGTCTGCGACTTTTAATTTTGTGCCAACCCCGTCAGTAGAGGATACAAGTATAGGTTCTTTATATTTTTTTGGGATACTGGTAAGCGCGCTAAAGCCACCTATGTCGCATATCACTTCTTTGCGTCTTGTAGATTTTGCCATTCGGCAAATATCTTTCACAAAGTCATTTGCCCTGTCTATATTTACTCCTGAATGTTTATAATCAATCATAGCTTCTCCCAAATTTTGTGAAGCAAAATTTTATCCCGAGCAGCCTTATTTATGCTCTGTGCCGCAAAAGACTTTACATAATCTTTTTCATATAATCTACGCCATTTTTAAAAATTATGAACCCGTCTCCATATTCTTTTAAACCTTCGCGAGTCCATCTGGGATGCTGCGTGCCAAGAACGTGCCTTTCAGGATGCGGCATCATTCCCAGGACTCTTCCGGTTGCATCGCATATGCCTGCAATATTATCTATGGAGCCATTTGGATTATCGATATATTTAAATACAATCTGCCCATTTTTTCTCAAGTTGTTTAAGACATTTTTATCTCTTGGTATAAATTTCCCTTCTCCATGCGCAATCGGAAGATATATTTTTTCTTTCAAACCTTTTGTCCATACACATCTGCTCTCTGCCATATGTCCTATGCCATCTGTCTTGAGTTCCACCCACTTGTCAATAAAACTTCCAGAGTCATTAAAACTAAGAGTGGCTTCTAACGCGCCAGGATTTATGCCTGGCAAAACACCTGCTTTTACAAGCACCTGAAAGCCATTACATATCCCTATCACAAGTTTTCCGCTATTAATAAACTTTTTAAGGTCCTCTTTAAGTTTATATTTAATTTCATTAGCCAGGATTTTGCCGGAAGCAATATCATCCCCATACGTAAACCCTCCCGGGATAGCGAATATCTGGAAATCCTTTAAAAATTTTTCATCCCTTGCCAATTCATTTATATGTACAAGCTCCGGAACAGATCCTGCCATTTTAAATGCAGATGCAGTCTCATTATCGCAATTTGTCCCTGCAGTCCTCAATACTATTACCCGTGGGTTTTTCATCTTTTACGTTTTTATACCTTAAACTTTACGATTGAAACTAATGAGCTGTTTACCATCTTAAAGGTTTCTGCCACGCTTCTTTTAATTTATCCAATCCTATATCAATTATTTTATCACCACTGACTCCTCGGATTTTGAGGTCTTCTTTGCTTGATACCTCTCCTATTAATCCGACAGGAACGCCTTTCATTAAATTCTCAAATTTCTTTTTGTCCTTTTTCCTAACCTCAGCAATAAACCTTGTGTTGGATTCAGAAAATAACAAAACATCATTCCTTACGCTACTACCTGATACCTGATACCTGCCTGTCCCGAGCAACTTTTGATTTGCATCGTGTTGCGAGGGAATACCTGTAACAGATGCTTCTACCCCAAACCCTCCGCTGAACGCCATCTCAGCCAACGCCACGGCTATCCCGCCCTCTGATAAGTCATGGCAGGCCCTCAATAGCCCAAGCCTGGTTGCCTCGCTCATCTTGTTAAAAATTTTCAGGCCAGCTTTAGCGTCTACTGTAGGCGCATTATTGCCTACACAATTATTGATAAGGTTATAATGCGAGCCTCCCATTTCATTTTTTGTCTCGCCTATAATATATAGAAGATTTCCCGCTTCTTTTAGGTCCATAGTAACAGCCTTCGTAACGTCATCCATCACTGATATTGCTGAAATTAAAAGCGTGCCTGGTATTGCAATAGATTCTCCATGCACAGAATACTCATTATTGAGACTATCCTTCCCAGAAATAAATGGAACGCCGTACGCTTTTGCAATATCATAACAGCCAAAACTCGCCCTAACCAAACTTCCAAGCCTGTCAGGCTTATCAGTATTCCCCCAGCAAAAATTATCTAAAAGAGCGATTCTCTTTAGAGACCCTCCTACCGCTACTATTTGCCTAAGAGCCTCGTCTATACAGGAAGCAGCCATCCAGTATGGATCTATTAATCCAAACCTTGGGTTTATCCCGTTTGAAACTATAATCCCTTTTTTAGAATTAAACTTTGGCCTTATGATACTAGCGTCTCCTGGCCCATCATTTTTTACACCTACCAAAGGCTTTAAAACGCTCTGGCCCTGAACCTCATGGTCATACTGCCTTATAACCCATTCCTTACTACAGACATTCCAGCTGGAAAGGATCTTTAATAAATCCTGGGTAAAATCTTTTTTATCTTTATTTTCGCTTTCTTCGTAGCCAGGCTTTGACCATACTGCTTTTCTTTCAAATCTAGGAATTCCGTCATGCAAAAATTCCATATCCAAATCGCATACTATATTCCCGTTATATCTTAATTTAAGCCTTTTATTCGAAGTAAAGCATCCTATCACAACTGCTTCAACGTCCTCTTTCTTAAAAATATCCATCAATTCTTTCAAATTTCCCCTGGGAACTGAAAGAACCATCCTCTCCTGGGCTTCTGATATCCAGATCTCAGTATAGCTCAGGCCCTGATATTTTAAAGGCGCTTTTTCCAAATCAACTTCTGCGCCAAGATACTGGCCCATCTCTCCTACAGCGCTAGAAAAACCTCCTGCCCCGCAATCAGTAACAGCTGTATATAAATTTCTGTCACGCGCTTTTAAAAGCGTGTCAGTGAGTTTTTTCTCTGTAATCGGGTTTCCTATCTGAACTGCTCCGCCTGATACCGTCTCAGACTCATGCGTAAGCTCTCCCGAAGAAAATGTAGCGCCATGAATCCCATCTCTTCCAGTGCGGCCGCCAACTGCGACAATAAGGTCGCCGGGTTGACTAGCCTTGAATGATTTGCCTTTCGGCATTATACCCACTGTGCCACAGTACACCAAAGGGTTACCTGTATAACGTTCGTCAAAAAGCACTGCTCCGTTAACAGTAGGTATGCCCATACGATTGCCGTAATCCCTGACTCCGCTCACAACGCCTTTCATAACACGCTTTGGATGCAGCATGCCCTTAGGTACATTTTTATGAGCTGTGTCAGGCAGTCCAAAACAAAATATATCTGTATTCATTATAGGCTTTGCGCCTAATCCAACTCCTAATATGTCCCTTATAACTCCGCCTATACCTGTGCCTGCTCCTCCGTAAGGCTCAAGCGCAGAAGGATGATTATGGGTTTCTACTTTAAAACATATATTGTCATCTTCATCGAATCTAATGATTCCAGCATTATCTTTAAACACTGACACGCACCATTGCTTTTTCAATTCATTGGTAGATTTCATTATTGTATTTTTAAGAAGGTTATCTATTATTTTTGTTTTTCCCTCTTCTTTATACTCTATAATTCCGCGAAATGTTTTATGAGCGCAATGCTCTGACCATGTTTGCGCGATTGTCTCAAGTTCACAGTCAACAGGATTTCTGCCTAATTTTTTAAAATACTTTTTTATCTCCTGCATCTCTTTAAGATTCAAAAACAATTGTCCATCCTTACTAATTTTTATCAATTCCTTATCATCTGCGTCAAGAATATCAACTATTATTAATTTAAACTTATAATTTCCTCCTTGACCTGTGACCTGCCTGTCCCGAACGCATCTAGTTTTACATTCTGGCGCAAGAGATGACCTGTGACTTGTGACAATATGTTGTATTACTTTATTATATAGCAGTTTCTCGCATATATTTTTAAAATCACTTTCTGTAATTTTCCCTTCTATAAAATATTTTTTCTCTGTCCTTAAAGATTTTACTCCATAAATTCCCATATCCCTTATTGCTTTTCTAGCGCTTGCTTCTACTGGATCCATTACTCCAGGATTATACGCTATCTCTACTATTCGTCGTTCGTAATTAGTCATCTGTCGTTCGTCATTAACTGTATATT
>JAPLMC010000073.1 GCA_026387215.1 Candidatus Omnitrophota bacterium | reverse complement strand
CTTGGAAAAGATATCGCATAATAAAAGAAACGCAGCTCCCATTAAAACACTAACTGGTAAAAGCAGCTTATGGTCAGGGCCTACAAGCCTTCTTGCAATATGTGGCATCATAAGCCCTGTAAAACCTATTATCCCGCAAATAGAAACAGTTAGGCTAGTAACAAAAGTCGCTGTTAAAAGAAGAATTATTTTTATTCTTTCTATGTCTATGCCAAGATGCCGCGCCTCTTCTTCTCCGAGAGATATAGCGTTAAGCTCTCTTGAAAATATAAATGAAATTAAAAATCCTGTAAGAGACGCAAGGAGCAGGGTCAAAACAGGAGCTATTTTATAGACTTGCAGATTTCCAAGAAGCCACCATATAACCGAATGGATATTCGCGCTAGATGAATTTGAAACAAAAAACATAAGAATACTTGAAAGAAAACCATTCACAATTATACCAGCTATTATCATGTTCTCAGGAGACATGCGGCCATTTATCTTTGCGAGTTTATAAACAAGGAATATCGTAACAACTCCGCCTGCGAATGCGGCAATATTCACGCCAATACTCAGAGATATAAACAAAAGCCCGATAACAGCGCCTAATCCTGCGCCTGAAGATACGCCAAGGACATAAGGCTCCGCCAAAGGATTCCTCAAAACAGTCTGTAATATTACACCAGCAACGCTTAAACCAACGCCCGAGGCTACTGCTAATAAAGCTCTGAATAACCTGAGTTTAAGAATCTCGGAAAATCCTGGCTCAAACATCCTATTCATAGGAACTCTCACAGCTCCTATAAAAATATTCAAAACAAAAAGCGTCAATAAGCAAATAGACAATACGATTATAAGTCTGACTGGTTTAAATTTATTCATAAAAAACCTTATTAAGCGCTTCGACAGCTTCTACCGCTCTTGGGCCTGGCCTTAAAATCAGGTCTGGATCTAGATCTTTATAGATCCTTTTATTTTTAACCGCGTTTATTGAATTAAAATTGCCGGCATTTCCAGAAAACCCTACTATTAAAATTATATCCGGATTCCTGTTTATCAACGCCTCGTAACTAAAGATGCCGGAATCGTTCTTCATATCCAACGCTATATTTTCTCCGCCTGCCAAAGCAATAATATCGCTTATGAAAGAAGATACCGTTACAAGCGGATCATCGAACAGCTGGACAAAAACTTTTGGTGGGCGGCCTTTTATAGTCCTGGAAAGATTTCTTATCCTGGATTGCATATTCTGAATAATTTTTCTCGCATCTTCTTCTTTATTAAAAACCGCTCCAAGCTTTCTGATATCGCTATATAAATCTTCTATTGTTTTTGGAGAAATCTTTATCACCTTCATGCCAAGGCTTGTTAAATAATCCTCCATGGATTTTTCTAATCCTGAATTTACCAGAATATAATCAGGATTTAATAAAATTATCCTCTCGATATTAGGATTATTAAATGTGCCGAGCCGCTCTATGCCTTTTGCTTCTTCAGGATAGTTAGAAAAATCATCCGTTCCTACAATAGAATCGCCCAGACCAATGCTGAACAAGATTTCAGTTGTATTAGGCGCTAACGAAATTATTCTTGGAGCGGCTTCTGCGCGACGCGCGATAACTGACAATAAAATTATTATTATTAAAAATATTCTTCTCATATTAAAAATAACTTTACGCCTTGATACTATTAGAGCGTTAAGTTGTTTAATATTCTATTCCACGGCGAGCATTTATATGCTGTCTGAAAGGGTGTTTCTTGTCTATCATTATGGTTACATAATCCGCAAACTTTTCTATCTTTGAGATATCGCCTCTCCCGGTAAGAACAAGCTCTACGCTTTTTGGAACTTTTTTAATCAGCTTTAGAAATTCTTTTTTTTCAGCAAATCCCTGGTCTATAGCATTTATAATCTCATCAATTATAACCATATCGTACTTGCCTCCAAAAATAGCCTTTTTCGTTTCTATCATCGCCCTATTCACAGATTTTTTTATCTCTCTTTGTCCTAGACCTTCGACCCTCGGACGTGCAAACATCGGATGTTCCTGTTCGTATTTCACTATCTTTAGATTCTTTATTTTCTTTGCTGCTTTTTCCTCGCCTGTTACAAGCGATTTTGGTTTCAGGAATTGAAATACAATAACTTTTAACCCCTGCCCACTTGCACGCATAGCAAGGCCAAAACTTGAAGTGGTTTTGCCTTTTCCATTACCTGTATAGATATGTATCATTTCTATAAAAAGGTATTCTGGTTCGGTTACTTTCGTACATATTCATTGATAATAAATTTAACGAATCTGACAGTATCTAAAAATGGGTTTATCTGGCTGGTTTCGCCCTCATAAATGGAATCTATATTTACAGAAGACATCTTTAAACCTCTGCGCTTGGCCTCCATAATCATCTCTGACTCAATCTCATATTTTATAGTAATGAGCTTCATTTTCTCTATGCCTTTTCTGGATACAAACCTGTAGCCGCATTGGGAATCATTAACTCGTTCAGTTATAAAAAGGGATATTATAAAAGACATAAACAGATTTGTACAACGTCTTAGGAAAGGCATCTTTTTGGGATTGTGAAGCCTGTTGCCTAAAATCAAGTCCGAGCCTGATTTTTTATATTCATCGATAAATTTATCAATATCGTTAAGGCTATGCTGGCCGTCTCCGTCCATTGTAATAGCAGCTTCGCAATTATTTTCCAGGGCGTATTTCAATCCTTCACGTATGCAGCGGCCTTTGCCGGCATTTTTTGAGTAGATAATAAGCTCTGCTCCGAATTTATTGGCTTCT
>JAPLMC010000029.1 GCA_026387215.1 Candidatus Omnitrophota bacterium | reverse complement strand
CTGGGATGGTTCAAAGATTACTGTGAAAGAATGGCAGATGCTTACAGATTTTCAAAAAACTATGTTTATTAGTGAATATATACAAGAAAAAAAATATAATGAATGCAACGCTATTATTAAAGATAAAGGATGGGATTATTTAGTAATATTAAATAAAATTGCTTCTGAATTATTAGTAGTAATAAATAAAGCTGCTTCAAAATTAGAGAATCCTCATTCAGATACTCCAATGACAGTGCCAATAGACACTATTTTAGTTCAGCATATCAGAATTAACGATAACACAACTTCATAGCTATTATATATTACCATATATGAGCATAGCTAAGGCCAAAAAAGAGCTCAGGAAATACGCTTCCAAGAAAAAGGCAAGAGACCTTTCTTGGTTTTTTAAGACAGGTAAAGGAGGATACGGAGAAGGAGATAAATTTATAGGTATAATTGTACCCAATATTAGAAAGGTTGCAAAAGAGTGCCAGGATTTACCACTACAAGAGGCAATAAAGCTCCTAAAATCACCTATACATGAAGAACGCCTTCTTGCGCTTTTAATCATGGTATTAAAGTTCCAAAAAGCTCAAACCGAAGCTCAAAAAAAAGCTGTTTATAAGGCTTATTTAACCAATACCAAATATATCAATAATTGGGATCTTGTTGATTTATCAAGCCATGAAATTATCGGCAGTTTTTTATTAAAAAAATCTAAAAAAGAACTTTATAGTCTAAGTAAATCCGAATCGCTTTGGGAACGCAGGATTTCAATAGTTTCAACATATAGATTTATTAGAAATGGCCAGCTTAAAGATACCTTAAAAATAGCCAGGATTTTACTAAAAGACAGTTATGACCTGATCCATAAAGCAGTTGGATGGATGCTCAGAGAAGTTGGAAAGCGCGATTTGCGGGCATTAGAAAGCTTCTTAAAATGCCATTATAAATCAATGCCTAGGACAATGCTCAGATATTCAATAGAGAAGTTTCCAGAAAATAAAAGGCTTAGGTATTTGAATGGAAAAGTTTAGCCATATAGATTCACGCCAGAGTTTTAAAAATCCAAGTAAGTCTAGGTAAACATCAGAGAAGCCAAATAACATATCAACAGAGCCTTTTGATGCAAAGCCAAAGCGCCTATAATGTATCTTATGTTAACTTGTATATATATGAAAAATAGCCATAAGTATCTATGGTTAAATTAGTTACGTCAATTTGTTTAAATGCTGTGGATAACTATATTCCCATTCTATTGAGTTCTTTAATTTTTGCAGCAATATTGCTTGTTCTATAAAGGCGCAAATACGTCAGGAGCATTCTTTATCTTTTAACTTATCATAAATATGACAGATACTATGTTTTCCTTTTTATATTGCCTCAACTTGTGGTCTTCTAAGCTCATGCAACGGGACCTTTTGACCTACAAACGTCTTAGCTGCATGAGCTACGATAAGGCCTATAGATACGCGCTGGTCCTCAGGGAAATCTTTAGGCAAAACTATTGATTTTGTGGTCACAAAAAGCCTGGGAGGCATTAGTTTTTTTGTTTCATTTACGTATTCTTGTTTAGGCTCTATAGCTACGCCATTTTTAACCGCTGCTATTATATCGTTTTCGTTATGCCCGGTTATGAATGGCTCCGACCCTCTGGCAAGCTTGCCATGAACAACGCCCGTCAAAACTCTAGACCAGGCAACTCCGGCTTTTCTTACCAATGCGTAAGTCGAAGCTAAAAGAGTAGTTCCCCATGAAGTCTCATCATCAAGTATCATTACCCAGCAATCTCTTATATTAGAAACAGTAGCTATGGAATTACCATCTTTTCCAAGCACCCTCCCTTCTATCTGAACTTCTTTGCCGCTTATTCTTTTTTTATCCATATAGCCTACATTTACTGTTATGTCTATGTCGTATTTCTTTTGTATATAATTTTTTAATAATTCCGCAGCCTCTTCAGCATACCCTAAGGCACCGTCATCAGGGCCTACCAGAACTAAAGGATGTTTATTTAATTCCTCAGCCAGATTTCTCTCTGACCATACAGCTATTCTGTCAAATAAGTTTTCTGCCAGTTGGACAAAAGCATTCAAATTGTATAAAGTATACTTATTAACAAACGCGTTTGGATCGGATTTGTTTTCAACTTTACCAGAGTTATCGGCATAGTGAACGTTCAAAGCCATATGATTATCAACCAAGGCATCTAATGTTTTTAACATTGTCTCTGCGCTAACAGCTTCCCCCGGATTAAATTCTTTATCTTGCCTGGAATAACCTTCGTAAGTATTAATAAGGCTAATAGTATTCACGCCTGCCTCACGTAAAGCTATAAGCATAACCCACAATTCTGCGAAATCATAAACATTTTCAGTGGTATGAACCAAAATAATGTCTTCACCTCTCAGCTCACTCTTGATATTAACCTTCCAGCTCAAAGGGCTTTCATCTGGTTTAACTAGCTCAATTCTTTCAGATGCGGCATTTATATAATCTGCCGCTTCTTTAGCATCTTGCTCCAGGCGCCTGTGCTCATAAAACACCTTGGTCACTAGGTGCGGGCCTTCATCCTTTTTTATAGCCTCTAAAGGAGTTGCGCTGGATACGGTACTATTACAGAACAACTGGTCGCAATAAAAACGCAGCAATCTATCAAGATTATTTTTAATGTCATATTCTTTATCTAAAACAAGGCGAATATTCTTTGCGCCATTTCTCTTCAGGTCATCTAAGAGTATAATCACTTTCACCAAATCCTCGCTTGAATTCAAGGAAGAAGTAATTATCACAGAAGCTTCGTTAACAACGCCTGGATTCATAATCCTTAGATATATTTCTTTATCAGGAAAATGGCTTGTTTTTAACTCTATAATTTTATTATCTTCCGTTTCTACAGTAACTATGGAAGGTAGCACATTTGATGTTAACTTAGATAGCATGGGGGGCCTTAATGTACAGTTATTTCCAGGGACAGCCAGTGCAACTTCCTCGCATAAAAAAATAATTAATAAAACTAAATTTAAAGCTTTTTTAAACTTTAACATAATATACCTAAAAAAATAACCTTTCCTTGTCAAGATTAGCCATGGCACTTATGGTTCAACTTTTTTATTATATTATCACAAGAGGCAAACAAAAGCAAGGATTTTTAATAAATATTTATTAACCCATCGCTAATTTCAACAATATGTTATGAAAACAATAGCTTATGAAGTTCGATTGGATAAAAATAATTTTACTTGCTGTGTGTTCTTTAGGGCTTCGTGGCTTCCTTTTTTTGTACAGATTATAGCTGAAACTGCTGAGGCGAATATCATGTTTGATTTTATATTGCTAAAGAATCTTGTTTTTCCTTGTTTAATAAATTTGTAAATAAGCCCTGCTGTAAAAGCGTCGCCTGCGCCTATTGTATCAGCTACTTTGACTTTAAAAGCTGGGATTTTAATAAACCGCGTAGGTTGCTTTAAGCAACCTACGCGGTTGAGGTGGTAATAAATCGAACCTTTTGGCCCTAATGTCAAAACTATAGGGCAATGTACAGATTTTTCAAGCTTGCTTAAGCCTTTTTCAGGACTTTTATGGCCAGTTAGGTATTCCAGGTCTATTTCACTTAATTTTACCAAATCAGCCAGTTTCAATAGCTTTAAAACCTTATTTTTTACGCTAATATTACCCATAAGACCTACTGGTCTAATATTGGGGTCATAAACAATAAAAACATTTCTTTTTTTAAGGCATTTTACAAATTTTAAAGTCTCCTCAAATGTATTTTTCTGATATGAATAACTCGAACCAATATGAAAAACTTTGCATGTGTTTAAAAGATATTCTGGAGCATGTTTTATTGGAACGACTGAATCTTTTGGAGAGTTTTTGTAAAAGGCATATTTTGCAATACCTGATTTATCTATCTTAGCTATTGCTAGTGGCGTACGGATGCTTAAATCCTGTATAATGCCACTAGTATCTATCTTTAGGGATTTTAAGAATCCTATTGCATAATCGCCTAAGGTATCTTTTCCAATTTTACTTAAAAGTCCTATTTTAAGACCTAATTTAGCTGCAATAATGCAGGAGTTAGTTATAGAGCCACCTATGGAGGTAGAAAAAGTAAGCGCATCCCTCCCCTTCTGTCTATTTTGAATAATATCAATAGATGTCCCACCTAAAAACAATGTGTCAACTGTCATATATTTATAATAATATATCTGATTATTTTCAAAGTATTGCGCTAATATTTAACATACATATTTCGAGGAAGATTATTTTAGAATAAAAAATAGGTATATAAAAAAACATAGGACATAAAGTACTATAATAGTTGAAACAAACTGCCGAACCTTGGAATTATTATAGATTGCGTAAAACAATAAAAGAATCAATACGGGTATCAAAAGAAATAGAAAATTGCGAAGGCCAGAGATATTATAATATATAAATAGCACTATTTTTTATCCGAATATTTTATTACTGCTAACCAGAAAGCAGTTGCCCATACAAGAAGTATTATAGTTAATACATTTATCATCATGCGCTGCTTGCTAAAATAGGCTTCCTTTATATACAAGAGATTTACAATGATAAGGATGCCGACCATGATAAATATAATAATTTCCAGTAATTTAAATAAGCTAGGCTTTTTTTGTAATATCATAAAATTAAAAGGTCGTTGGAAAATTCTAATTATTTTTTAAACTCAGGTGCTTTTTAAAACAACTTTATACTATTACACCAGCATGCTATTTTTTCCTAAAGATTCCATCAGTCTCCCGATATAAAAAAGATCTGGATTCAGAAATTTTATACCTGCTTCGAAAAGATGGTCTTCTTCTTTGCTTGCCGGAGCATCCCATACCCATACCACTTTGCCCATGCATCTGAACGCCGTATCTATGGTATTCCTGAATATTTCCAGGTCTATCGTTGTGTCTGGTTTTAGTTTTTTCAAAAGAGGCATTCTTATTCCACCACCGCTTATGTTTCTTGTAGTAGAGCAAAATTCAGCATCTGTTCCCTGAGGACTGTACCTTACTGCAAGTTCTCCGCTTACTCTTTCAAACAGCCTGTTATTGCTATCGGCAAGCATAGAACACCCCCCCCTTCTTTAAACAGCTGTTAATTTGCACAAGGTTGTTTTAGCAACCTTGTGCAAATTGGTTAAGGAATTAGAATCACTCGAGTTTTGTTCCATCATATGGACAAAATTTTACAGTTCCCGGGAATATCCTTCGGCACTTACTGCACATAACTCTAGTTGGTAACTTTGAGACTTCATCTTGCACAGGTTTTGCTGCAGCCTTAACTTGAAACGATTCATTAACATTACTGCTGTTTGAACTACTAATGTCCTGACTAGTTTTAGCGTCCACTTTAGATATTATAACAGGGATTTCTTTTTCCATCACCTGAATTCTTTGCGACGCGTATGGGTGACTGCGAAGAAAAACCGGACCCATATCGCTTTGATCTTTTTCTTTTAATTTTTTTAAAAACGTTATCATTGCTTTAGGATCATAGCCTGCCTTATAAGCATATTTTGCGCCAAGCCTGTCTGATAAAAGCTCATCATCTCTTGAGTACCCTAGCTCTACAAGATTAAACGTAACCGCAATTGCTTGTTGCATTTGTCTTACGCTTGTATTTTGAAGAGCTATATTCATTAAAATATCATAACCTAACTGGGTCTGCAATTTTTTGGCAATATGCCTTGCAGCAACATGGCCTATTTCATGGCCTATAACGCATGCCAGTTCATCGTCGTTTGTTATGGCAAGCAGTCCTGAATTAATATAAATATACCCTCCTGGCATTGTAAACGCATTTATTTCCTTATCCTCCACTACAGCAAAATGGTACTTAAGGTCAGTCCTGTCTGATACTTTTGCCAGCTTCTCTCCTATCTCCGTTACCTTATTAACCTGCTGAGGATCTTTTATAAAAGCGTATTGCTTGGCTACTTGCATTGCCGTATTCTGGCCAAGAGCTACTTCCATAGGCGTTGTAATAAAAACTATTTCCTTTTTTTCAGTTGCAGGATTATACATTGTGGCGCAACCTGAGATTAAAAGAGAACCAATAATTAACGGTATTATAAAAATTCTGGAAATTTTCATTCTTCTTTTTTATTCCCTATTTTTGCGTACATAAGATCGCATAAGAATTTTAAGAAAGTATTTTTATTGTCTTCTTCTACTTTTCCGAAATCAATGCCAGCGCTGTAGGAATGGCTTTTAGTAGACTCTGGATCTCTTGACCACATCACAATACCTTTCATGTGAGCTGGATTCAACGCTTCCGGCACAAATATCTTAAGATCAACCTTATCTCCAGGACTCAATTTATCGCTGGTTAACAATTGTACGCCTTGAGCTCCGACATTTTTAGTAGTGCCAAGTTTTTCTGCTTTTAGTTCTTTCTGGACAATATAGGCAACTTTCAAAGCAATATCAAACCTTATAAACCTTCTTTTCTCTCGCATATTAATCCTCCTAACCTTAACCACCCTAACTGCGTAGGTTGCCTACGGCAACCTACGCAGTTTTATGTAGTTTAATCTAATTTTGTTATCTTTAATTTTGGTACAGCTGTTTTTTTGTAT
>JAPLMC010000047.1 GCA_026387215.1 Candidatus Omnitrophota bacterium | reverse complement strand
CGTATCTCAATGAAAAAGGATCGTTGAATCTCCTTAGATGAAGAGTCAGGGAAAATATTGTATCCTCAGGTGAAAGCAGATTTATAGTATTTTCATAGGATTCGAGATGCCTTATTTTTTGCCAGAGTTCTGGCAAGATGATATTGTTTGGCCTGGGAGGGCATAGATTCCAATGGAGCTCTACCATATAGTTATTATTATAAAACGGTAAATGATGATATTGGTTAAGGTAATAGCTTTCTGAATAATCATTATCCGGGATTTTATAGCCTAGAGTTAAAAGAATAGCTTTTGATTTAAACACATCTTCTTTTTTTACAAGTATGTCTATGTCAGCCATAGACCTTGTTTCACCATAATCTGGCAATTCGAACAATAGCGCAACGCCTTTTATAGGAACCATAGGAATTTTAGCAGAGTTAAATGCCTTATTGAGGACTGTGAATTCCCGTTGTTTTAAAATGTTATCTTTTATTATAACGAGATTTTTATATTTTTGGTTCATAAGTAAGTTATTTTGCTATGGCGATATCTGGCTGATGTGCTGTAAGTTATGGCGTATTGCCTGCTAATTATGTTCAGGATGAGTAAAAACAAAGCCTAGTAAAACCCACCACAATATTCCTGTTTCTGGGATAAAATAAGCATTATCTATTAGGTTATGTAAAAAAAACACAAAGATAGATAGGTGAATAAATTTTTCTACAGCTTTAATGCGGGCCATTCTAAATAAATTGAAAACTAGATAAAATATTCCGAAAAAACCAAGAATACCTGTTTCTGCCCATTGGTGTAGGAAGATATTGTGGGCATATCTTGTATCAGTGCTCAGGCCTATCTTGTATTTCAAAAATACTTTCTGAAAATTACCAGGGCCTACGCCTAAAAATGGATGATCTTTTATTATAGCTATTGCAGTATTCCAATAATTTAAACGCTGGGTTATGGAATTCTGAGGGTTTTTCAGATTAATGAGGCGTTCCCACCGGTTTGACAAAATAAAAATAAGTACTAAAAATATAAATATACAAGCTATAAATATTAGCCATCTTTTTTTACTAAATTTATTATATAAAGTAATGGTTAAAATAATAAAAGTGAAAATAAGGCTGAGCCATGCGCCTAAGGATTTAGTAATAACCAGGGCGATAAGTATAGCTACGATAGGAATTATGCCGAGCAGTTCCTGGCTAGACACTCGGTTTTGTCCGGAATAGACTTTACGAGTTGAAAAGTAGGCATACAAAGACAGAAAGAAAGCCATTATCAGATATCCGCCTAGTATATTAGGAGAAGGGAATGTCCCTATTGCTCGTTTTGAGAGCAGAATATCTCTGGTATATGATGAAATGGATAAAAGCTTGCTGTCCGTCCTCCTGATGTAGTCTATAGTGTGCTGATACCCCCAGAAATATTGATATATAGAATAGAGGCTTATTATTAACGCAGCTATGACTATAGTTTTTACAAGGGTTGTTTTTTGCCTGCCGTCAATTCGAGAAACTATAAAAAAGATAGAAATATAACTCAGAAATTTCAGAGTTTCTTTGATGGAATTGTGAACATTGACGGATGTTGCGGTTGAGATTATATATGATAACAAAAGCAATAAGATTGGCAGAATATAGGAATTGGTACTTGATTTGGCTTGAGGCTTAGCTTGAACAGCATTCTCTGAACGAACTAAATAAGTCGAAAAAAATAATGTTGCAATAGCTGTTGATATTATAAAACTTTCGTAGTAGATTTCAAATGCCGGGTATGCAAGGCCAGATATAAAAGGCCTCAAAAAGATAAGGAACATTAAGGGAATAAAGATAAAAGACGATAAGGGTTTAAGATTGTTTGTTTCCATGATATAATTAAAAACATGATATCAATAATTATTATAAATTACAACAGGAAAGATTTACTTAAAAATTGCCTGAATGCTGTCAGGATGCAGAGTTTTAAAGATATTGAAATTATCTTGGTGGATAACGGCTCTTCAGATGGAAGTTCTGATATGGTTAGGACTGATTATCCAGAGGCCAAATTAATAGAAAATAAAGAGAACCTATTTTTCTGTAAGGCAAATAATCAAGGTATAGAAGCGGCTAAAGGAGATTTTATTCTTTGTTTAAATAGCGATTGCGTATTGGATAGGGATTATTTAAAAGAGGCGATCATTTCATTTAGTATGGATGGAAAAATAGGCATGGTGAGCGGGAAGATTCTCAGGATGGATAAAAAAACAATAGATTCTACAGGGTTATTCTTGGCTAGAAACAGAAAACCATTAGAAAGAGGGTATGGAAAGCTTGATGAAGATCAGTATAAAAAGTCCGAATATGTTTTTGGCGTAAGCGGGGCTTGCATGCTTGCGAAGAGGGTTATGTTAGAAGATATAAAAGATGAAAACGGGTATTTCGATGAAACATTTGAAATATATTATGAAGATTTGGATTTATGCTGGAGGGCTAAAAAAAAGGGATGGAAGGCATATTATAATCCAAAGGCAATAGCGTATCACGAAAGGGGGGCGACAGCTGTTGTTGAAAATATAAATTGCTTTGGCCTGCGGCCTAACAATGATATGTTGTTTAAATATTTATCGGATGATTTAAAGAAAAGATATGTAAGGAATAGATATAAATGTATAAAGAAAAATGATTCCATGCCAGACATTTTATTAAACCTGCCTTTTGTGCTGTGGTATGAAATAAAGTTGTGGCTTTATTTGCTGTATTCAAGGCCTGGTCTTGTGCTTGAATTGAAGATCAGGTCTTAAATCCAAAAAAATTATCTTGACCATAAGTTTTAGGCATAGTATAATCTTAAATTGGAGGTAAAAGTGATAGTAAAAGAAAAGAAAAAAGAGGTAATAAAGAAGTTTGCTGAACACGAAAGAGACACTGGCTCCTGTAATGTGCAGATAGCTATACTTACAGAGAGGATCAATAGCCTTACAGATCATTTTAAGTCTCACAAAAAGGACTTTAATTCAAGGGTCGGGCTTTTACGTATGGTAGGCAAGAGAAAAAGGCTTCTGGATTATCTCAAGAAAGAAAACCCGGAAAAATACCGCGAACTCGCTGATAAGCTGAGTTTGAAAAAATAATATTTTTTAATGGGCGCGATAAATGCGCTCCTATAAAATGTAGGGGTGGTGTTTATACAGCCCTTGAAGGCGGATATTAATCCGCCTTTTTTATAACTACAAAAAACATAAGGAGATATATGATTTACAGAGTTGAAAAAAAGATTGGCAAAGAGACAATTATCATAGAAACAGGAAAGATGGCAAAGCAGGCAAATAGCGCTGTGTGTGTCCAGTATGGAGGCACAATGGTCCTTGTTACAGCTGTTTGCTCAAATGAGCTTAGGGAAGGAATTGATTTTTTCCCGCTTACTGTGGAATATCAGGAAAAAACATATGCAGCAGGCAGGATTCCTGGAGGATATTTTAAGCGCGAAGGAAAACCCACTGAGAAAGAGATCTTAACCTCAAGGCTTATAGACAGGCCTATACGGCCTCTTTTTCCAAAAGGGTTTATTAATGACGTACAAGTCGTTGCTACGGTTCTTTCAAGCGATGGAGCAAATGATTCCGATATACCTGCGATCATAGGAGCTTCCTGCGCATTGGCTATTTCAGATATACCTTTTATGGGACCTATAGGAGCGGTTAGAATTGGCTTAGTAGGCGGAGAATTTGTAATTAACCCTACTTTTAAAGAGTTGGAAAAAAGTTCATTGAATCTTATTTCAACCGGGCTTAAGGACAAGATTATAATGTTAGAGGCTGGGGCAAACCAGATTTCAGACGAAAAAATGCTTGAGGCGATAGAGCTGAGCCAGGAATTTATAAAGGTAAGCATAGAACTGCAGGAAGAGCTTCGGAAAAAATGTGGAAAAGAAAAAATAAAGCCGGAACTAAAACTTGTATCCGAAGAATTGATCGAAAAGGTAAAAAAGCTTTCTATAGGAGAGCTTAAAAAGGTAAATTCTCTACCTGCCAAAGAGCAAAGAGAAGACGCGTTGAATATTTTAGCTAAGCAAGTTGTGGAGAAATTAATCAAGGAGGACGAAAATCTCAACGAGAGCGATATAAAAAACGCATTATCTGAAGTGGAAAAAACTGAGATCAGAAAGTTTATCCTGGAGAAAAAGATAAGAATAGACGCTAGAAAATATGAAGAGATAAGGCCGATAACTTGCGAGATAGGGCTTTTACCTAGGACGCATGGTTCAGGGCTTTTTACAAGAGGCCAGACTCAAAGTTTGTCAATAACTACGCTTGGCACTAGCCAGGATGAGCAGGGATTAGATACTCTTGAAGGCGAGAAATTCAAAGGCTTTATGCTGCATTATAATTTTCCGCCTTTTAGCGTAGGAGAAGCAAAACCGATGAGAGGGCCTGGCAGGCGCGAGATTGGCCATGGCGCATTAGCAGAAAGAGCTCTTAAAGCAGTAATGCCTTTGAATGCAGAATTTCCTTACACCGTTAGAGTCGTATCAGAGATACTTGAGTCAAACGGCTCAAGCAGTATGGCGACTGTTTGTGCTAGCACTCTTTCCTTGATGGATGCGGGCGTTCCTATTAAAAAGGCTGTTTCAGGTATAGCCATGGGCTTGGTAAAAGAAGGAGATGACGCTGCGATTTTAACTGATATTGCAGGATTAGAGGACCATTACGGAGATATGGATTTTAAAGTGACAGGAACTGATACAGGCGTGACTGCTTTGCAGATGGATCTTAAGATAGACGGCATAAGCATGGACCTGATAAGGAGGATAGTAAAACAGGCAAATCCTGCCAGAGAGTTTATTTTAAATAAAATTCTTGAAACAATAAACGCTCCCAGGAAAGAACTTTCCGAATATGCTCCCAGGATAACTACATTGATGATAGATAAGGAAAAAATAGGCGCTTTAATAGGCCCTGGAGGCAAGATTATAAAAAGGATAATTCAAGATACAGGCGCTACAATAGAGGTGGATGACGAAGGAAAAGTTTCCGTTGCTTCTGACAATGAAGAAGCTTCAAGAAAAGCGATTGATATAATAAAAGGTATTACAAGCGAGCCTGAAGTAGGCACGATTTATGAAGCTACTGTAAAAAAGATTATGAACTTTGGCGCATTCTGCGAGATACTGCCTGGCAAAGAAGGCCTTGTGCATGTTTCCGAGCTTTCGGATAAATTTGTAAAAAATGCGGAAGATGTTGTTAAAATCGGAGACAAGGTAAGAGTTAAGCTTATAAAAATAGACGAAATGGGCAGGCTAAATCTAAGCATCAAACAAGCACAATCTTGACATTCTGACAATGTTAGTTTTGTCAACTTTATTGAACATAAACTTGACACTCTGACAATGTCAGTTTTGTAAAGATTTTGTAGAGTGGGTATTATAATAAATGGAAATTTGGCAGGCAATAGTTTTAGGTATTGTGCAGGGCGTAGCCGAGTTTTTACCTATCTCAAGCTCAGGCCATCTGGTTATTTTACATAAATTAATGGGGTTTAAAGGGCCTGAACTACTTTT
>JAPLMC010000006.1 GCA_026387215.1 Candidatus Omnitrophota bacterium | reverse complement strand
GTTATTATATGCATCAGCATTATTTGGATTTATCTGTATAGCTTTTTTATACACAGATATTGCTTCTTCTTTTCTCCCTATATTAAAATACGCCATACCAAGATTAAGATATAGCGGATTACTGCCAGAGACATATTTTAATGTTCTGTTATAAAAATCTACAGGGTCTTTCCAATATTCATTTTGCCTAATCGTAAAATAAGAACTTAAGGTCAATAGCCCTATAATAATAAAAATTGCAGCATACCTAAACCTCTCTTGCTTATACATACATCTTAAACCATTTGCAATTAGAAGAAAAACCCCTATTGAAGGGACATACAGCCAGTGTTCAGCTATATAAGCGTTTATAGGATATACATTGGATATAGGTAAAAGGGCGATAAAAAACCAGCTTATTGAAAAGAAAATTAATTGACTACTTTTCTTAACTCTCAAAGCATAGACCAGGCTGAGAATCAATATCAATAATCCAAAAAAAACTCTTATATCTCTAAAATCAAATAATACAGCGCCATATCCCATATGAAGATTGCATGGAAACACTAAAATTTTTATATAATTACTCAAGGCGATAAAAAAACCCGGAAGCCTTTCTAGAAAAGCACTGGAATGCGCAGGGCTGTCAAGAAGGCTTCTTAAGATTGTGAGCCTGAATAATATATACAAGAAACTAATTACCAAAATAAGGAAAAATATTTTTAACTTAATCTTCTTTTGAAAAACGTAATGGTATAATAAAAATAATATTGGCAGAATAAGACTAGTCTCTCTAGATAGAATAGCGCAAATATAGCTTAATACAGCAATAACATTAAAAGCCATATTATTTGCATGAAGCGCCTTAATATAAAAAATAAAACAAAGAATCATAAACAATGCTGATAGAGAATCCGAACGTCCTGATATATAGCTAACTGCTTCAGTATGCGCTGGATGGGAAATAAAAAAAACGCTTGTAAGGCAGGACAAAAATGCATCATTAAAGAGAATATTAATAAAAAAATATAGCAAAAGCGCTACGCCAATATGCAGCAGAATATTTGTAAGATGGTACCCTTTGATATTGAGTTTCCATAAAGAATAGTCCGCTACATAAGTAATCATCTGTAACGGACGATAAAAATTTAATCCTCCGCCGCTAAAATATGTCGATATTCCCCCAGCGAATAACTTATCAACATTAGACCAGTCTTTTATATAGCTATTATTTTTAACTAAAACATCATCATCCCAAATAAACTGGCCATTCAAAGAGCTACTATAAACAGCAAGGCCTACAAATATTATTAAAAAAAGGCACAAATACAAATTTGCCTCTTTAGACCAAATTGTTTTCTCAGCAGATTCTATTTTCATTGAGATTGTTTTTTATTTTTTTATTATAGCATGCAGCTTAATATATATAAACATAAAAAAAGGCGTCCGCTAAAAGCGGACGCCTTTAAATTTAACCAGAGCAACTACCTACTCTCCCATGCCGTTGCCAGCATAGTACCATCGGCCTTGAAGGGCTTAACTTCCGTATTCGGAATGGGAACGGGTGTTTCCCCTTCAGTATTATCACTCCGGAAATTCTTTTAAAACCAGATCTTACACTCAAAACCTGGTCTTGATATCACTAAATCAGTAATGCAGCTAAACTACTAAATTAATAAGTGGTCAAGCCATTCGGCAGATTAGTACCAGTCAGCTGAAACCCTTACGGGTCTTACACACCTGGCCTATCAACCTCGTAGTCT
>JAPLMC010000076.1 GCA_026387215.1 Candidatus Omnitrophota bacterium | reverse complement strand
GAAATCATATTATCTCCGCGGCGCCATGTCCCTTTCATAGGCTTGGTAACTGTATGCATAGATTCTTTTTTGATAAACATTTCCGGGGAGCATGACAGTATATGGAATCTGTCTGTTTCAATATATGCAGGATAAGGCACAGGCTGCTCTTTTAAAAGTAAATTGTAAAGAAAGAGAGGATCTCCGTAAAACTTAAACAATAATTTAATGCAATAGGTAACCTGGTACACTTCCCCCTGAGCTATATAATCACGTATAGTTTGTATATTTAAAAAATATTTATCCCTAGTAATATTCAGACTAAGATCTTTCAGGATACTTTGGAAAGGTTTGGTTTCAGGGGAAATACTGTATTTGAGAGGCGCCTCATAAGCCCCCAGATAAATAAGAGGAAAGTCATATGTCTTGTCTTCCCGGAGTTTTTCTTCAAAACAGTACCCTGCTTCATATGATAAGAAACCGGCTAAGTGATACCCATGACGAAGCGCGCCTTCAATATCTTTGAAGCAAGCGGTAAATGAA
This sequence comes from Candidatus Omnitrophota bacterium, assembly GCA_026387215.1. Classification (GTDB taxonomy): domain Bacteria; phylum Omnitrophota; class Gorgyraeia; order Gorgyraeales; family Gorgyraeaceae; genus UBA10183. The sequence continues at coordinate 5,097 of JAPLMC010000076.1, read as the reverse complement.
GAAGAATCAAAACATGATATGATAAATTTCGGATTCTGGAATAAGAGCGGCTTTTTTTCGAATTGTACTGATACCTTCATAGCCTAGAAAAAATCTAGCGTACCAAAGACTCTACATATGTGTCTTTGCCTGTTTCAATTTTTCTTGGAATTTATTTTTCTTAAACATGGCTGTCCAATTTTTGAAAATAATCCATCCGCCAAAACGTATCAAGTAATTACGCCACGGTCTATACCAAATCCTCCAACCAGCTTTAATATCATGCAAAAAGAAAATAATAGACGGGAAGAATGCTATATTCAGTCCTATCATAAACATATACTTGAACTGGTAGAACTTGCCCATTATTTTTCTAATCGAAAGCTGCATGCTCTCCGCGCTCATTGGTTTATCAGGCTCAAAAAGTGGAAAATTGCCATCATAGTATTCCCATCCAACATCAGAAACAGGATAGATCCTGTTCTGCGCCTGGAGTCTTTGACGCAATTCCGTACCAGGCAAGGGCACAGGCAAAAGAACTTGTATGGTATCTAGCCTTGCTTTTTTGATAAATTTTTTAAGCCGCTTCACTCGTTCCTCGCTAGACATACTAAAATTTCCGCTGTCTTTTAATGGATATCCAAAAATAAACATGCCGTGAACCAGAAAGCCCAATTTACGGAACACTTTTACAAAAGCCAACATGTTCTCTGGCTTTAAGCACTTATTCATAGCTTTTAATTCTTCTTCAATAGGCGATTCAAACCCTATTGCTACTGTATTTATGCCTGCCTGGCGCATTGCTGATAAAAGCTCAATATCTTTGGCTTTATCCAGCCGTATCTGAACAGTAATATCCAACCGTCTTTCCGTATCTTTTTGATAATCCCTCAGCATATTGCAAAACCGTATTGTCTCATCTCTTTCTTGCCCAAAAAGATCATCCACGATAAAAAAATGCCTGGCGTCTTTGGTTTCAAGAAGAAAACTTATTCTTTCCAGAAGCCGTTCAGGCGAAGACCTTCTGGGTTTTCCCTTCACTGTGCAAAACTCGCAGTCCATTCCGCACGAACGTATTCTCTCTACTGAATAGAGATCTATTTTCGCGTAACGCACAAGGGAAAAATCCGGCAAGGGAAGGCTGTCAAAATCTTTCAAAGGCTCTCTAGGAGGGGTAAAAACTACTTTATTATCGCTCAGATAAGCAATGCCCTGTACTACGCTAATATCCTGTTTCCCTTCCAGCGCCCAGAGAAGTTCCTTTATAGTATCTTCTCCCTCGCCTATAACCACATAGTCTATGCCTGAAGTTAACGCTTCTTCGATATTCTCTTTGCAAAAATGCTGCCCTCCTGCTATAGTCACAATACCTTTATTTTTATAAAAACGCGCTACTTCATAAAGCCTAGGAATCGTGCTTGTAAGGCCTCCATAAAAACCAGCTACATCACAAGGCCTCTGGCTTTGTAAAAATTCGTGATCAGCTCCGCCTGAAATCTGCTTAGGCCCATACCTACGAAGATTATTTTCATCTATAACCTCTACATCCCATTTCTCCATTTCATTTACGCTAGTAGCTACGCATACCGGGCCCAAAGCGGTAGTCCTGGCTGCGATATACGAATAAATATTGAACGCTGGATAAGCAGGTGCTATAATTCTGAGCCTATATCGCTTTCTGGTAACATCTAACATAAGATACCATTCTCCTTCTTAACGGTAAAATTTAGATTTGTTTTGTGTATTGCGCTTCTGAATGTAATTATTTCTTGGGCGTCTATCTGAAAATTGGCGCGAAGAATGATATGAAGGTTGGTACGAGGAAGAGGATTGGCTAAATGATTCCTGAGAAATGTCTAGACGCTTTGAAATAGGCAGCGATACTCTTATAAGTTTTTCTATATCCCTGACATTGCCTCTTTGATCAGGTGTAGCGAAAGAAATAGCATGACCCTTGTTGCCTGCACGGCCTGTGCGGCCAATACGATGAACATAGTTTTCAGTATCATCAGGTAAGTCATAATTAATAACCAACTCAATCCCGGTTACATCAATCCCTCTGGCAGCAATATCAGTAGCTACCAATACCTTATATTTACCTGATTTAAAACCTCCAAGCGCCTCACGGCGCTGACTCAACGAACGATCAGAATGTATCTCTGCTGCGCTATGCCCCATATCCCTGATTGAACGCGTAATTTTTCTTGCATTATGCTTGGTGCGGGAAAACAAAAGGATAGACCCGTGATATTGTGTAAGCAATTTACTGAGAAGCTGTAATTTGAGATCTTTCTTAACAACAAATAGTTCATGGGTAACTTTCTCAGCAGCAGTACCTGAAGGAGCAACCTCTACATTGACAGGAAGCTTCATATGTCTGGCTGCCATTTGCATAATTTCTCTTGGAATAGTAGCTGAAAAAAGCATGGTTTGTCTTTCTTTCGGTAAAAAACGTAAAATCTTTTCAACCTGCGGAGTAAAACCCATATCAAGCATGCGATCCGCTTCATCAAGCACCAGCATCACTGCGTCATCAAGTAGTATGTTCCACTGGGTCATATGGTCAATAAGTCTACCTGGAGTAGCTATTATCACGCGAGGTTTATTGCGCAACGCGCGCACCTGTTCATGCATTGAAGCGCCTCCTATAAGACAAGCTGTCCGTATTCCGAACGGACGCGCAATTAGCTGAAAAGCCTCGTCAATCTGAATAGCTAATTCCCTTGTAGGAGCAAGAACCAAGCCTATCCCTTTTTTCTGCGCTAGGATCTGCATCATAGGTATAGCGAAAGAATGTGTCTTGCCTGTCCCTGTCTGAGCTATACCTATAATATCTTTACCTTCAAGAGCCAAAGGGATTGCCTTTAACTGAATTGGTGTAGGCGTCTTAAATTTCATGCGCTCCAGTATATCAAGAATCTTTGGCGCAATACCAAGTCCATAAAAGCTTTGTGTTATTTTATCAGTCATAACTATTTAGACCCTTTAAATGCATATTCTTGCAACATCTGGCCCAGATGAACATGGCAATAATCTTCATGATTATAGATGCTCAAAATATGCTTACAATGTTGATACTTGCATTTCCTGTTCTTGTTGGAAGTCTTTACTTTTTTAATAACTCCTCCTTAGAATAAAAAAACCGCAAAGGTTAGTTGTCTCCCTTACGGTTTAAGATTTTCTAATCTTTTTCTACTAACTTTTTTATTTTACCACACTATAAGGATTTGTCAATCTATTCTTATTTATACCAGTACTGCCTGAATAAGAATGCCAACATAAACTTGACATTGTGACATTGTTAATTTTGTAAAGATTACGCCTCACTAAACGCCATAAACTTGACAAAACTGACATTATTAGATTGTCAAGTTTAGGGGTTACTCGTAGCGTAATGCTTCGATAGGGTCTAGTTTGGAAGCTTTCCTGGCTGGCAAAAGTCCAAAAACTATGCCTATGACTAATGAAAACGTTGTAGCGAGAATTATTGAAGATGAAGAAACTTTCACAGCCCAGCCAGCAAAAAGCGTTATAAGGACCGCTATCCCTACCCCTAATAAAATACCAAACATTCCTCCGAGAAACGACATTAATATCGCTTCTATTAGAAATTGCACCATAATATCTTTATTATTTGCACCAATCGCTTTACGTAAACCTATTTCGCGGGTACGTTCAGATACCGATACCAGCATAATATTCATAATACCTATTCCGCCTACTAAAAGCGAGATTGCAGCAATTGATCCCAAAAGCAACGACATTGTTTTGGTAGTAGTTTCAAGCGTATTTTTAATGTCAGCCATATTCCGTATTTGAAACGAATCTTCCCCATCCTTATCAAGACGGTGTTGCTTGATAATCAGGCTGGATATTTCTTTTTGCGCCGTATCAAGTAAATCAGCGCTTTTTACTTCCACGTAGATAGAATCAACATACTCCTTTCCAAATACTCGAAACATTGCTGTAGTAACCGGAATCATGGCCGTGTCATCCTGGTCATGAAACGTATCTGCTCCTTTTACAGGCAAAATCCCTATAACCTTAAAATTAACCAGATTCAACTTTATAGTCTCGCCTACTGGATCTGCATCTCCAAACAATTCCCTTGCGACTGTCGCGCCAATTACAATAACCCGCGAACGCATCCTTACTTCATCTTCTGTAAAAAATCTTCCAATCGTAGGAGACGCGGCCCGCAGCGTTGCGTAATCCGCACCAGCGCCTTCCACCCTGGTATTCCAGTTTTTATTGGCATAAACCATCTGCCCTCTGCCTGTTACTGAAGGACTGACAGTATTTACTACATCTGATAATTTAGCGATATCTGCAACATCCTGCAGGGTAAAGCGCGTAACTGTGCCAGCTTCCATGGCTACTCCATGAACTCTTGAAGAACCCGGCCTGACTACCAAAAGATTAGAACCCAAAGACGCCAGCTGCTGTTCAATTGATTCTTTGGCCCCTTGTCCTAAAGCAAGCATAGCTATAACAGCACTAACACCAATTAATATGCCGAGAATGGATAAAAACGAACGCAGCTTATGCGCCACCATTGCCACGCATGCCTGGCGCATATAATCAAAAAACTTGGTTTCTCTGGCTTTTCTCTCGGATTTAGACAGTACGACATCAATTATCTTATCGGTCTGATTTTCCTCAGATACCTCAGAAGAAACACCTATTTTTTCATCGGAAATAATTCTGCCGTCACGCATATGAATAATGCGTTTGGCGCAAATAGCAACTTCTTTTTCATGGGTAACCATGATAATAGTTTTGCCTTTTTGATTCAACTCTTTAAGGATTGCGATTATCTCTTCTTGACTTTTCGAATCAAGGTTTCCTGTAGGCTCATCAGCCATAATAATTAACGGATCATTGACAAGCGAGCGAGCAATAGCAACGCGCTGCTGCTGGCCTCCGGAAAGCTCGTTAGGCCGATGATTCATTCTATCGCCAAGACCAACCTCGTTAATTTTTTCTTTGGCCTTTTCTTTCAGATGGCGTTTTCCAGCATACACCAAAGGAAGTATAGCGTTTTCTAATGCGGTCATTCTGGGTAACAAATTAAACTGTTGAAACACAAAGCCAACCAGCCGGTTTCGCACGGCTGAT
>JAPLMC010000015.1:2124-5432 GCA_026387215.1 Candidatus Omnitrophota bacterium | reverse complement strand
AGGCGCCACTATCATACCTCTCTGGCCTTTTCCCACAGGAGTCAGCAAGTCCATTATACGCATAGACGTATCTATTGTTTTTGTCTCCAATTTATATCTTACGTTAGGGTATATAGGAGTAAGGTTATCGAAAAGCACCTTATCCTTTGCAGCCTCAGGGCTTTCAAAATTAACAGCCTCCACCTTTAATAACGCGAAATATCTTTCTCCTTCCTTAGGAGGCCTTATCTGCCCGCTCACTGTATCGCCTGTTCTCAGTTCAAATTTCCTGATTTGCGAAGGCGATATGTATATATCGTCAGGACACGGCAGGTAGTTATAGTTTGGCGAACGGAGAAAACCAAACCCATCAGGCAATATCTCCAACACCCCTTCTCCAAATATAAGCCCGTCTTTTTCTGTCTGAGCCTGAAGAACTTTAAATATCAGGTCTTGTTTTTTGAGTCCGCTTACCTCGTTCACATTTAAATCATGCGCAAGCTTGTTCAACTCTGATATCTTCATTGATTTCAATTTTTCAATATCCAGTTTTTCTTTTACATCCATATCATGCTCCTCTTTGTTTCCAGATCTCCCTGACCTGGGTTAATGTACCTAATTTTGAACCGCTATTATCTATAATAAAATCTGCGAATGCCAGTTTTTTCTTAAAAGGCATTTGCATCCTTATTCTTTTCAAGATCTCTGTGACAGACAGTCCAGTTGATTCTTTTATTCTTTTAACCTGATACTCTTTCTTGTTGGCCACTAATATTATACTGTCCACTTTCTTGTAAAAACCAGATTCTATCAAAAGTGGCGCATCAATAATAATAAATTTGCTTTTTTTTGATTTTACAATTTTTTTAATCTCTTCCATAATCCCTGAATAAGTAATGCTATTCAGAAGCTTAAGCTTTGATCTGTCTTTAAAAACAATTTTCCCGAGTTTTTCCCTGTCTATCTGGCCAGACTTCGCTAATATATCTTTCCCAAAATACTTTACTATTTCTTTATGACATTTTTCTCCTCGCCTGATTAAAGAATGATAAACTTTATCCACGTCGATTGCGTAAGCTCCGAGCCTTGCAAACATTTTTGCAACCGTAGTTTTCCCGCACCCAAAACTTCCCGTAACACCGATCATCATAGCTCAACTATTTGCTACCGATCGCCGATCGGGATAATCCCGATCATTTTCGCAACCGTTGTTTTGCCACTCCCAAAACTTCCAGTAATGCCGATTATCATAACTTAACCAATTGCACAGTTAACCTTCCATCTCCAGCCAATTCTTGCCGTATTGCACGCTTACTTTTACAGGAACTAATAGCTTCACCGCGCCTTCCATTTCTTCTTTTACAAGTTCTTTCATTATATCCAACTCATTCTTTGGAACTTCAAAAACAAGCTCATCATGCACCTGTAAAGTCATAAGAGACTTTATTGTTTTCTCCTTCATGGATTTGTGAATATTTATCATCGCTATTTTTATCAGGTCAGCCGCAGAACCCTGGACAGGTGTATTTATGGCAATCCTTTCCGCTTGCTGCCGCTCTCTCATCCCACCTGTATTTATCTCTGGAATATATCTTCTTCTGTTAAAAAGCGTTGTCACATATCCAGTGCTTCTAGCCTCTTCTATTTTATCCTCCATATAAACTCTTACAGCCGGGTACCTTTCAAAATACGAATCTATAAATTGCTGGGCTCCCCCAGGATCTATGCCAAGACCTTTACCTAATCCAAAAGCGCTGATGCCATAAATGATCCCGAAATTAACTGTTTTGGCATTTGCCCTCATTTCAGACGTCACTTCTTTTTCATTCACCCCGAAAATAAGAGAAGCCGTATGGCTATGCACATCTCTATCATTTTCAAATGCAGCTATAAGATCAGGGTCTTTTGAGAGATGCGCTAGGATCCTGAGTTCTATCTGAGAATAATCGGCTGACATTATAAAATTGCCCTTTTCTCCTATAAACGCTTTTCTTATCTTTCTGCCCTCTTCTGTTTTTATAGGTATATTCTGAAGATTTGGATTAGAGGATGAAAGCCGTCCCGTAGCAGTGACCGCCTGGTTAAAAGAGGTGTGAAGCCTTCCTGTTTTTTTATTGATAAGCTCCGGCAAGGCGTCCACATAAGTAGATTTTAACTTGGATAATTCTCTGTATCTAAGAAGTTCTTTCGGCAAGGGATGCAAAGGAGAAAGCTTTTCCAAAACTTCTACGTCCGTAGAAATGCCTGTCTTTGTCTTTTTTACGATAGGTAGTCCTAATTTTTCAAATAAAATCTTGCTAAGTTGTTTCGGAGAATTGATATTAAATTCTTCGCCCGCTATTTTGTATATATCCTTAATAAGCGCCAAGAGTTCATTATCCATATCAGATGAAGTCTCTTTTAAAAAATTAACATCTATCTTTATCCCATTCCTCTCCATATCACTCAGAACATCTACAAGCGGCAGTTCTATATCCCTGAAAAGCGATTCAAGCTCCTTTTTAAAAAGCTCTTTTTCAAATATATTCTTAAGCCTCAACGTAACATCGCTATCTGCGCATGAATACATAGAGACCTTTTCAATGTCCACCATATCCATTGTGACCCTCTTTTTGCCTGTGCCTAAAAGCTCATCAATGGAAGTCATTTTATGATCAAGGAACTCAAACGCAATATCGTCAAGACCATGACTCATCCTAGAAGGATTCAATAGATAGGACGCTATCATTGTATCATGCGCTATGCCTTTAATATCTATACCATAATTTGATAATACCAGTTTGTCATATTTTATATTTTGTCCGATTTTTTTTACATGTTCATCCTCTAGAATAGGCTTTAGTTCTTTAATAACTGCTTCCAAATCCACACCTTTAGCGCAGGGCTTAGAGCATAGAGCTACATAATACGCTTCGCCTTCTTTCCAGCAAAACGATATACCCACAAGTTTTGCTTCCATAGGATGTTCGCTTGTAGTTTCAGTATCCAAAACAAACTCCAATTTTTTTTTCATTTCCAGCATAATTTTCTTAAATTCTTCAAGACTAGAGATTGTCTTATAACACGCATCTCTATGAACATCTGAATTACAAGAGGTAATCTCTTTTGCAAAATTTTTAAATTCCAAATCCTTAAAAATACTTAACAGTTTTTCTACATTAGGATCTTTTATACGCATGCCAGCAATATCTATTTCCATAGCCACGGTTAAATCCACCATTGCCAGCTCCTTGGACATCCTTGCGCTATCTTCCTGTTCGGAAAGCATCTTTCTTCTTGACTCACTTTTTATTTTATCAAGATTCTTATAAATATTGTCCAAGCTTCCA
>JAPLMC010000015.1:0-2081 GCA_026387215.1 Candidatus Omnitrophota bacterium | reverse complement strand
TCCTTTATAAGCTCTATGGCTGTTTTTTCTCCTATGCCGCGCACTCCAGGAATATTGTCAGTCGCATCTCCGCTAAGTGCAATAAAATCAGTTATATTTTCAGGTCCAAGCCCTGAAAATCTCTCCCTTACTTTTTCACTATCATAGATAAGGTCTTCTTTATTCGTACTGTAAACCATTATATTTTTATCTACTATCTGAAGCATATCTTTATCTCCAGTTACTATATAAACATCTATGCCCTGCTCGGATACTTTTTTAGCAATAGTAGCTAGGATGTCATCTGCTTCGAAACCCTGTTTTTCAAAAATAGATATGTTATACGCAGCTATAGTTTCCTTTATCAAGCCCATCTGACTAACCAGGTCATCGGGCATAGGTTTTCTATGCGCTTTGTAATCCTCGAACTGTTCATGCCTAAACGTAGGGCCTTTCATATCAAATGCCACAGCAATATAAGCAGGTTTTTCTTTTTCCAGCAATTTCTTAAGCATTAGAATAAACCCGTAGACAGCATTTGTAGGCTTGCCTTTTGAATTCCTAAGCTCTCTTATGGCATAAAAAGCCCTGTAACAATAAGAATTTCCATCAATCAAAAAAAGTTTTTCTTTTTTAGTCATTCATTATTTATACGGGATTTCCTAAAATAGGAAGGGTATTTCTTTGCATAAATCAGGTAGTTTTATTCTGGTAAAATACTTAGTATTGCTTCAAATTCTTTTCTGGCGCCTGCAAAATCTTTCTGACGATAACGTATCATGCCTCCTTTGTAATAATCCTCGATCCTCGCCTCCTTCATTTTAAATTTTATTTCCTCTTCCAAATCCAAAAGCAACTTATTATCCACAGAAGCCTGCTTGGCAATCCTTATTATATCCAGCGCTTTTGCATATTCGCCTTTATTATAACAATCCTTTGCTCTATTATAAGAGGCGTTTACCTCGCTGTTAGTTGTTGATTTTACTCCAGCATCTCCCTTTGCAGCAGAAGCGCTCTCTTGTCTCAGTCTTTCCTCAGCCAACATCAACGATTTTTGTAATTCACTGCTCAGCCTGCTTTTTGATTTAGATGATTTCTTTCCGACAGGCTTTTTGTTTTCAGAACCTATCTTCGTCCATTCAGAATCTTTTTTCTGTTTGGATTTATCAACTTTTTTTACTTCAGGTTTGCGCTCTTCTACAGCAGGCTTTTCTTTCTCTATTTTTTTTTCAAGAGCAGCCTTCTGTTCTCTTTCAGTACTTGCGTCTTTTGTTTTATCAAGAAGCCCAAGTTTTTCCAGCCTGCTCTTAGCTTCTTTTGTCCATGGATCTTCCGGAGAGCCTAATTTATATCTCTTCATCCAGTTGAAAGCAGCTTTTTCCAGCTCGCCCTTTCTTTCATAAAAAAGAGCTAGGTTTGTATAGACTTCCTTATAATTAGGATCTATAGCGAGGGCTTTATTATATTCCGCCTCAGCCCTATCCATCCATCCTTTTATTTCAAATAAAACACCGAGATCATTATGCGGTGAAGCGTATTCTGGCTTTATGCTAGCTGCCTTTTGATACCACTCTATGGCAGTATCTATATCCCCGCGCTGTTGCGCATTATACCCGTTTATCCTGTATGTTTCTGCGTCACTTGATAGGGTAGACGCCTTATCCGCATATATATAAGAGATATTTAAAAATAGCAGGGAAAATAAGATTATAAAACAGATTGTACCTGGGCTTACAAATCTTCTGCAGTTTGTTTTTTCCATTGCCCATAAGTTTATCATATACTATCTATTAGGTCAAGAAAAAATTAAACAACTTTACAAATTGACATTGTTAGTTTGTAAAGTTTTCAGGTTGTTCCTGGAGACATCTGGAAAAGTAGTTGCCGGTTAAAGCATCTATGTCTGCGGTTAGCTCTTGAAGCCTAAGCTCTTTTTCAAGGCTAAGCTTTAAGTCTTTAGGAGGAAAGGTTAACAAATCTATTTGAAGCCTCCTTCTTTCAAAATACGTCCTTGTAACTTCATTCATTATATCATCCCTAAGTTCTACCATTAGCTTAGATCTAGTATCTATGGACGTCTGATCATTATTCCAGATAAGCTC
>JAPLMC010000052.1 GCA_026387215.1 Candidatus Omnitrophota bacterium | reverse complement strand
ATGGTCGGGGCGGCTGGACTTGAACCAGCGGCCCCCTGCTCCCAAAGCAGGTGCTCTAGCCAACTGAGCCACGCCCCGTGTAATTTTTAATTTTACCAACTATACCTATCAAAGTCAATATATTTGGGTTGAATAACAGGCTGAATTTGTTATATAATATATTTCATGCGAAAGAAAAATATATTATTAAATCTTTTAATAGCGATAGCTTGCTTTATAGTTCTGCTAATATCTGGATTAAATATTTTCCTAAGCATCATGGGAAGACAAATTCTACAGGAAAAACTCGAAATTATCCTCAAAAGAAAAGTTGAAATAGGCTATATATCATGCTTTACCTTAAGAGGCATCGCAATAAAAAATTTGGTAATCTGGAATGTAGCAAATGAACATCCTCTTTATCATTTCAAAGAACTAAAAATAAAACCTTCTATTAAAGCCCTTATATTTGAAAAAAAGCTAAGGTTCCGAAGCGAGCTATCGCCTACTAAAAATTTTAATGCCACAATCGACGCCATAGGAAACTATGATTTTAAATCAAGCGCCCTTTCTATTGAATTCCGGCTCAAAAACGTACCCTATATAAAAGACCTCGGTAACGTCTTATACGGCACCCTGAAACTGCACAAAAAGCTCAATCTCTCTCAGGGCGAATCCCCTACGGATTTACTGGACATAACAATTACTTCGCCAAGAGTACTTCTAGTGGCAACATCAAGCATTATAAATAATCAGGGCAAAACAGAGATACGCGGAAAAATTATAGCGCCTTTTATAAAAACCGACAAATACCAATTAAATAATATTAACTCTGAAATAGCGCTTATCGGAGATAAACTTTATATTTACCATTTATTAGCTGATTTTCATAAAGGCGTTTTACACATGGATAACTATATGAACCTGGATAACCCAATGCCGCCTTTTGCTATTAACGCTAATGTCAGCAATATGGATGTCTATGATTTTTCCACCAAATCTTCAATTGTAAAAAAAGATGTTAGCGGCACATGCAATGCGAATATTAAGCTTAAAGGCATTATAGGGGCTACTAATTCTATCTATGGAAAATCATGGGTTGAAATAACTAACGCCAACCTCTGGGAGACAAGTTTATTTAAAGGCGTTGCCAGGGTCCTTTTTATCCCAAAATTAGATAATGTTGTTTTTACTTATACATCCGGCTCATTTCAGATAAAAAACAGTCGCTTTTATACTGATAATTTCAAGCTGGTAAGCAACGAAATGATATTGGACATAAAAGGAAGCTTGGGATTTGACAATACAGTAGACGCTGCTGTGAAGATACGCCTGAAAAAAGAACTGATACTGGAATCCACATGGCTTTCAAAGATATCAAGCATTCTGTTGGAAAGCGCAGGCTGGTTTATGGGAAGCGTTAAAATCACAGGTGACATGGAAGATCCTGTATTTACCGTAAATCCTGTCGGCGTGGGGAATATATTTGACAAGGTTAAAAAAACTATCGATAAAGTAAAAGATATTTTGAAATAATATTTTTTGCTTTAGACAACGCTTTGCTTCTGTGGCTGATTTTATTTTTCTGGACGGCGCCCATCTGGGCAAAGGTTTTCTTGTAACCATCCGGCGTAAACACAGGGTCATATCCGAAACCGCTATCCCCTTTTGATTCAAAACCTATCTTCCCTCTGCATCTGCCTTCGCTTATTCCTATAACTTTGCCTTTATCCGCCACAACTATCACGCATTTAAAACAGGCTTTTCTTTTGGAAGAAGGAACGTCTTTCAAAAGAGCGAGCAGTTTCTCGTTGTTGCTTTTATATGTCGCTCCTTCTCCTGAAAATCTCGCGGAATAAACCCCGGGATCGCCGTTTAAAAACTCTACCTCCAGGCCTGAATCATCTGCCACTACAAATTTTTTAAGGAACTTAGAAGTTTGGACTGCTTTTTTTCTGGCGTTTCCCTCAAGAGTACTGCTGTCTTCTACTACATCCGGCACGCCTTTAAATGAGTCCAGCGAAAAAACATTTACAGGAAGGCCTTTAAGAAGAGCTCTTATCTCCCTGAGCTTATCTTTATTTCTGGTTGCGACAACTAGTTCCATATTATAATTTGATTAATTTCTTCTGAAGTCCGATCAGATCGTCTATACCGCCCTTGGCGAGAGCTATAAGATCATTCAAGTCCTTCGCGGAAAAAGGCTTTTTCTCAGCCGTGCCCTGAACCTCAACCATTTTTTCAGCACCTGTCATGATAATATTCATATCCACTTCAGCGCCTGAATCCTCTTCATAATTCAGATCAAGACATTTCTCTCCGTTAACAATTCCGACGCTTATGGCAGCCACATAATCTGTAAGAGGTATTGAATCTATCAGCTTTTTGTTCTTCAATTTTGTCAACGCATCCGCCAGAGCGATAAAACTCCCTGTGATACTGGCTGTGCGCGTGCCGCCGTCTCCTTGTATCACGTCGCAGTCAATCCAGATAGTCCTCTCGCCTAATTTTTTTAACTCAGCGATGGAGCGCATGCTTCTTCCTATAAGGCGCTGTATCTCCTGGGTTCTGCCGCTCTGTTTGCCTTTGGAAGCTTCCCTGGCTATTCTGGATTGGCAAGAACGCGGCAGCATGCCGTATTCCGCCGTTATCCATCCTGAGTCTGTATTTCTTAAAAACGGTGGTACCTTGTCTTCCACAGAAGCGCTACATATAACCTTAGTATTACCCATCTCTATCATACAGGAACCTTCTGCAAATTTAAGAACGTTTCTTTTTATCTTTACCTTTCTCATCTGATCTAACTTTCTTCCATCTATTCGCATAATTTCTCCTTTAACCTTCTCAACCGTGTAGGTTGCCATACGGCAACCTACACGGTTTATTTACAGGTTTTTTATAAAGTACCGACTATCGCTGGAAAATTTTCAACTGTTAACCTATAAATTGCCTCAGGCCCTAAATCTTTATACGCTATCACTTCAGCTGATTTTACTTTTTCCGATAAATACGCCCCTGCTCCGCCTATTGTTATAAAATACACTGCCTTGTGTTTTTTTATCGATAGATTTACTTCTTTAGACCTCTCGCCTTTGCCTATCATCCCTATTAAACCATGTTTCAATAATAAAGGTGTAAAAAGATCCATCCTAGCGCTTGTTGTAGGGCCACATGAACCGATTACTCCGCCAATCTTAGCAGGCGTAGGCCCTGTGTAATATATTGTCTCGCCTTTTAATGAAACAGGTATTCTTTTGCCTGCTTTTAAGGTATCTGTAAGCCTTTTATGCGCTGCATCCCTTGCGGTTAAAACCGCCCCGCTAAGCAGAACCACTTCTCCCTGCTTAAGAGTTTTTATAATATCTCTTGTAAGTGGCAAAAATATTTTTCTCATATAGTTAATTCCGCAGTGCGGGTGGCGTGACAGCTTATATTTACAGCTACAGGCAAGCCTGCTATGTGCGTAGGGTAAGTTAATACGCTCACTCCGAGAGCTGTGGTATTGCCCCTGACACCTACAGGCCCGATCTTTAGTCTATTTACTTTTTTCAATACGCTTTTTTCTAGCTTTGCGATATGTTTGTATTTGTTGCTTTTTCCAAGAGGCCTGAATATCGCTTCTTTTGAAAGAGATACTGCCTTATCTAACGTTCCGCCAATCCCGATACCTATATATACAGGCGGACAAGGCCTGGAGCCTGCTTCTCTTACAGTATCTACGATAAACTCCTCTATATTTGAGACAGAATCAGTGGGCTTAAACATCCTAATTTTACTTACATTTTCACAGCCAAAGCCCTTAGCCACAACCTTTATGTTGATCTTATTCCCGGGAACTATATCAGTATAGATAATAGGCGGCAGATTTGTGTTTGTATTTTTTCTTATTAACGGGTCGCTTACAACTGAAGACCTAAAATAACCTTCCTTATACGCAAGCGCTACGCCTTTAGCGACTGAGCTTTTAAGATCTCCTTTTATCGCCAAAGACTGGCCTACTTTTAAATATACAATTGCCATGCCCGTATCCTGGCATATGGCTAGCATTTTCTTTTTAGCAATAGACGCGTTTTTAATAACCACATCCAGGCAGTATTTGGCTTTTTCGCTAGTCTCTTTTTTCCTCGCAAGCTTGAGGCCGAAAAGGATGTCAGGCCTTAAACATGTGTTTGCCTTGGTAAGCAAATCCTTTACCGCATCCTGTATTAATTTAGAATCCACTATCCTAGTCATTTTACACCTAGTATTTTATGAATCTGTGGTATTAATCTTATATTATCCAGCCTGGAACCTGCCAGGTCTAAGAATTCCTCAGCCTTTTTTATTTTTTGTATCTTATTATTAATTGTTGCAGGCTGAAGTATAAAAAATACAGTCTTATCTATTTTTTCTATCATAGACACTGCTTTTTTTATATCAGCTGCCGTGGTTTTATCCGTAATAACTGATTTTACAAAAACTTTTTTTCCGCGAGAAGCTTTAAGAAAATCAAAGTGATCTTTCCAGTAAGGCTTACTCCCTGTAGAAGACGGAAGCTTGATATCCATACTTATTATATCTAAAAAATCAATAATCTCCAAAAGTTTATTTTTTAATATGCCGTTAGTTTCTAGATATATAATAAATCCTTTTTTCTTTAACTGCGGAAAAACCTCTTTTAAAAAATCCGCGTATAAAAGCGGCTCCCCTCCTGTAAAAGTTACTACAATATTTTTTTTTCTTATTATAGCGGCTATGAGACTTCCTGGTGAATATTCTTTAAATTTGTCTTTCCTGCGCTCATCGCAATATCCACAGCTTAGATTACACCCATAAAACCTGACAAATGTCTGAGCCTGACCTATATAAAACCCTTCTCCCTGAATAGAAGCAAATATCTCTGTAATTTTAGCTTTATGCAT
>JAPLMC010000046.1:5720-6671 GCA_026387215.1 Candidatus Omnitrophota bacterium | reverse complement strand
TAAAACAAAGCGTGATAGAATTACCTATTCAGATCAATGGCAAGCTAAGGTCAAAAATAGAAGTGCCTTTTGCATCAGGTGAAGATGAGATTAAAAAGTTAGTTTTAGAAGACACTGTTGTTAATAAATGGATAGAAGGAAATCTGCCTAAAAAAGTTATAATAGTGAAAGGTAAATTGGTGAATATAGTAATATAATTAGAAAATATTTATTTATCCTCTTGTTGGCGTTTTTTGCGTATAAAGTATTTTAAAAATATAGAAGATTTTAATATAAAGCTAGTGAAATATGTTGTAAAATAATAATAGTTGAGATGAAATGCGGCAATGTGGAAATAATCCTGGTAATTGTTCTTTGCATTTTTATTTTTTCCGGATGCGCGGATGTTAAAATGCCTACCGCGCATTACGCATTTACGCACCCATTGAGTACCAAAACAATGGTGGTTAAAGGGACCAGCAAAGACGAGGTAATAGAAAAGTGGGGGGAGCCGAGCGATAAAAAGGAATTAGGATATGATGATATGGGCCTGAAGAAGGAGGCTTGGATATACAATGCGTGGTTTCCGCATACGCCTCTTGATTTCAGGCAATTTTCAAGAAAAAAATGCATATATTTTACAGGAAATTATGTGACAGGTTTTAAAGATGTAGAAAATGGAGAGTGATAAAAATGAAAAAAGTTTTTATAGGCATATTTTTGTTACTTAGTTTTTTTATTATATTTTATTTTATGATTAATTACGTTAAAAATAATAAAAAAAGTGCATCACCAGCACCTTTGCCTAACATTTCTGCGTCGCATATTACACCTAATACTATGAGCGCTCAAAAAAATAACACAAATATTCAGGTTCGAGGGCCTCAGGCGAGTATCCCTATCTTACCAAATTTACCTAAATTGCCAACATTGCCACAATCAATTAATGTAGCAAAACTTGTTCCAAGCACT
>JAPLMC010000046.1:0-5712 GCA_026387215.1 Candidatus Omnitrophota bacterium | reverse complement strand
GCAAAAAATACAGTTAATTAAAAGTTTATTAGGAACAGTAATAAAAATAGGAAAGAAAGAAAATAAGATTTTATGGTTAGCTGTCAAAGACAAGTTTTCTGGAGAAACAGTAAGGGTAAATGTTGATTCAAAGAAGACTCGCGTAATACGAAACGATATAGCGCTTGCTTTAAAGGATATTAAAACCGGAGACATGATCAGGGTTATTTTTAATCAAGCAGGCAAAGAAAATCCAGTCAATGTTATAAGCATGATGGGAGAAGAAGATTTAATAACCAATACCCAGCCTAAATAGCAATATTTTTATTCTATCGTGAATAAAAGACCACTTGCTGCAATCTGTATTTTTTTTATCATAGGCATATTTTTAGCAGCATATCTCTCAAATTTATTAAAGTTTACCCCCGTATTCATACTGTTTTTAACTTTTATTTTATCTACCATAATATTTTTAAAATTCCTTAAGATTTCAAAAATATTTTTATATTTATCAATAATCTCTCTTGGTTCGCTTTTATATTTAAATTCCAATATATTTCCGCCAGATCATATAAGCCGCTTTTTGGGAAAAGATAAAGTTAAAGCAGAAATTACAGGCATTATAAAAAGCCCTATTGAGACAAGAGTGGCTTATTATGGGAAAGTCAACTCAAAGTATATTTTTGAATTAGAAAGTATAGATGGCTTAAGAATAACTGGCCTGGCGCTAATCAGAATACAGACAGAAAAAGATTATCAATATGGAGATAGGTTGTTTGTAAAGGGGGTAATAAAGAGGCCATTCGCAGGCGTTATTGCGAGGAGAGAGCGAAGTGAGCGACGAAGTAATTTCAGAAAAGAAAAAATTTCCTCTATTACTTCTCAATCTCGCAATGACAAAGTTAACTTTGATTACCGCAAATATTTGGAAAATCAGAACATTTTTGCAATTATAAATGTATCGGAGAAAAATGTAATATTTTTAGAGCATAATTACAAAGTAAATAATATCTTAAGATTTGCCTATTTTGTCCGAGATAAGTTTAAAAACCAATTTCTTGAAAAGATGCCACTTGAGAGCGGAGCTTTCTTAAGGGCAATTTTACTTGGTGATCGTTCTGAACTGCCTAAACGCTTGCAAGAATCCTTTCGAAATTCAGGTACAATGCATATACTTGCGATAAGCGGTTTAAATGTGGCGCTTCTTGCAGGCGCATTTTTATTTTTATTCAAGCTTTTAAGGCTGAAAAGAGAGATTTATTATATACTGACCATGCTGTCTTTGATATTTCTGATGATGCTTACAGGCTCAAGCGCATCTGTAGTAAGGGCTACTATTATGTGTATTGTTTTTTTAACAGGCAGGTTGTTAGGGAGGCCGGTGGATGCGTATAATTCTCTCGGCACAGCAGCTCTTATTATACTTGTAATAAATCCAAAGGATGTTTTTGATGTAGGGTTTCAACTTTCATTTACA
This sequence comes from Candidatus Omnitrophota bacterium, assembly GCA_026387215.1. GTDB lineage: Bacteria > Omnitrophota > Gorgyraeia > Gorgyraeales > Gorgyraeaceae > UBA10183. Next base: position 4,256 of record JAPLMC010000046.1, on the reverse strand, counting down.
GCAGTATGGTCAATGGTATATTTTATGCCGAAATTAATGAGGTTTGTAAAAAAGGATTGGAATTTTTATATCATGAAATATTTGCTGGAACCGCTGGCAATTTCAATCTCTGCAACGATAGGCACGTTCCCTCTTATTATATATTATTTTAAGATGGCTACGCCGATAGCTATTATTTCTAATATTTTGATAGTTCCACTAATGTTTATATTGATGATAGGAGGTTTATGTTTTGTTGCATTAGGATGGATGCCATTTATCGGATCTTTTATATCAAGTTTTAATAATATCCTGGCGAATGTTATATTTTTTCTGGCAGAGTTTTTTGCGGCGATAAAGTTCGGTCATTTTAATGTATAATTACCTCTGAATTTTGCCTCCGCTGCTTCACTTCGCGAGGTAAATCTACTGGGACAAAATTGATTAAGGAATTAGTGGATTGACCGATATGGAGTAAGATGTTAAAATATAAACCTATGAAAATAAACAATAAGTTTCTTACATTAGGCATAGGAAGCCTGCCATATGTTGATGCAGCCAAAAGCGTAGAGTGGATATTCAATACGTTTGATATACCTTTCTGGCCCCAGCTTCCAAAAAGAAGTTTCAAAGAAAATATGTACAGCCAGTTTAGCCAAGGCTTGCCTGGGCTTGTTATAGATGAGAAAAAAAAGACTATCCACGTCGACAGCTCTAAGGATCTGAGCGAAGAATTGGCGAGGATATACGAGGCGTATATTTCCGGGAGTTATGATTCATTCGGAATTACGGAAGAATATACGGAAGGTTTTTACAGCTTTATCAAAGAGGCCAAGAAGCATAAACTGGAGTATGTAAAAGGCCATATCACAGGGCCTGTAAGCTTTGGCCTCGGAGTGACTGACGAAGCCGGGAAATCCATTATTTATAACGAAAGCCTGAAGGAAGCGCTTGTTAAACTGCTGGAGATAAAAGCTGTATGGCAGATCGATAGGCTGAAACCCTTAACGGAGAAGGTTATAATTTTTATAGATGAACCTTATCTTACTAGTTTTGGGTCCAGTTTTGTGAATATAAAAAGAGAGGATGTTATATCTATGCTGGATTCTGTCATAGACGGGATTCATTCAAAAGGCGCAGCGGCCGGTATACATTGCTGCGGCAATACAGACTGGTCAATGATCGCGGAAACAAAGGTAGATATTATAAATTTTGACGCATATTTATATGCGGATAACCTTTCACTTTATTCTAAAGACATAGATAAATTTTTAAAAAGAGGAGGATATCTGGCGTGGGGCATTGTGCCTACTTCTGATGCCGTACTAAAAGAAACAAGCAGGTCTCTTTTTGAGAGGCTGAATTTACAGATAAAAAATCTGGAGAAAAAATCCATAGACAGAGCTTTGATAATACAAAATTCACTCCTTACCCCAAGCTGCGGAATGGGTACGCTATCCGAAAATCTTACAGGGGATATAGTCGATAAACTTTCTAATCTGGGAAAGCTACTAAAAGCAATGCAATAATCTTGACAAAAGTGACATTGTAGTTTTGTTAAGATTATGGAGATAGCATGAATTATACGGAGATGATTTTACCTTATAGAATGAAGAGAGCTGTTTTGGCTTTAGGGGCTCAGTCTAAGAGCGCTATTTGTTTTGCAAAAGATAATTTCGCCTGGGTGTCGGATTTTGGAGGCGACCTGAGTGATCTTGAGAATTTTAAAAGATTCGAAGGAGGCATAAAAAAGTTACAGAAAAAACTAAAAATAAAACCAGGGATTGTCGCATGTGACTTGCATCCAGAATATGCAGCTACTAAATATGCAGATAATTTTGCAAAGAGCAAAGGGTATATAGTAAAGAGGATACAGCATCATGAGGCGCATATAGCGAGCTGCGCGGTTGATAATAATATAAAAGGCAGAGTAATAGGGGTTGCGTTTGATGGGACTGGTTTTGGAAGAGATGGAAATATATGGGGAGGGGAATTTTTTGTAGGAAGTATGAAGGGATTTAAAAGGGCTGCGCATTTAAAATATATCCCAATGCCTGGAGGCGAAGCCTGTATTAAAGAGCCTTGGAGAATGGCTTTCAGCTATTTGTATGGAATATATAGAGGCAATATGAAGTTGCTTCGTAGCTTATTTCAGTTTCGATTAGAACAGTCTGTTTCTCGCAGTGACATGTTGAGTCAGATGATAGATAAAAAAATAAATGCGCCTTTAGCTTCTAGTATGGGCAGGCTGTTTGACGGTGTTTCAGCGCTTATCGGGATATGCGGTTTTGCAAGATACGAAGGTGAAGCAGCAATCAGGCTGGAAGAAATAATACAGGGCGTAAAACATCCCATAGCAGAAGGGAAGTATAATTTTAAATATAAAAATGAGAATGACGTTGTGTTGATAGATTGGGAGCCTGTAATAGGAGGCATTGTTAAAGATTTGAAAAATGATTTTAAGCAATCGGAAATTTCTTTGAAATTTCATAATGCCATTTGCGATATGATAAAAGATGTATGTAAACTTTTGAGAAAAAAATACAAAATAAATAAAGTCTGTTTCAGCGGAGGAGTTTTTCAAAACAAGTATTTGAGCCGAAATATAAAGCCAATGCTGGAAGATGAAGGATTTAATATCTACGTGCATAAAAATATTCCAACGCATGACGGTGGTATTTCATTAGGGCAGGCAGTGCTGGCAGGAGTTTAATATGTGTTTAGCTGTACCTATGAAGATTTTGAAAATAACTTTAGATAGAGCAGTTGTATCAAGCGGAGGGATTCAGCGTACGATAGGTATTAATTTTTTGAAAAATCCTAAAATAGGCGATTATGTAATTGTGCACGCAGGTTTTGCGATAGAGAAATTAGATACTGTAAAAGCAGAAGAGACATTAAAAATACTGGAAGAATTGCAATGAAATATATAGACGAATTTAGAAATATGGCTGTAGCAACTAAAATATCCGAGCTTATACAAAGAGAGGCCAATGGCCTTAAGCCAGTAAGTTTCATGGAAGTATGTGGCACTCATACAATGGCTGTTGAACGATTTGGCATAAGAAAAATGCTTCCGGATAATGTGAGGCTTATTTCCGGCCCGGGGTGTCCTGTATGCGTTACCCCAAAGAATTATATCGATAGAGCAATAGCTATAGCAGATATTGAAAATATTATAGTATTTAGTTTCGGAGATATGTTAAAAGTTCCTGGCTCCAGATCCAGCCTTCTAAAGCAAAAGTCAAAAGGCAAAGTGAGAATTGCATACTCGCCTTTGGACGCTGTTCAGTTTGCGGAAAAAAATCAGAATAAAAAAATAATATTTTTGGGGATAGGGTTCGAGACAACTGTTCCGACTGTTGCGGCTAGCGTAAAATATGCAAAAAAGAAAAAATTGAAAAACTTTTTTATATATTCCGGGCACAAGACAATGCCTTACGCGATGGAACTTTTGGCAAAAGATAAAGAAGTGAATATAAATGGATTTTTATGTCCGGCCCATGTCAGCGCTATTATAGGAATGAAACCTTATGGGGTGATTTGCAAAAAATATAGCATGCCGTGCGTAGTGTCCGGCTTTGAGCCGCTCGATATACTGCAATCCATATTGATGTTGGTAAGGCAGGTTAAATCAAAAAAGGCAAAGGTTGAAAATCAATACAGTCGAGTGGTTAAGGCCTCAGGCAATATCATGGCGCTTCGTTTGATTCATGAAGTTTTTTCAATAAACGATTCAGACTGGAGGGGTATTGGGGTTATAAAAAATAGCGGCCTTGTTTTGAGCAAAGCATACAGGAATTTTGATGTCGAGAAAAATATGGATTTACCAGATGTAAAAACAAGCGTGGACAAAAGGTGCATATGCGGCAGCGTATTGTTGAATGCAAATTATTTTCTAAAAGATGCACCCCTCTAAATCCGCAGGGCGCTTGCATGGTTTCTAGCGAAGGCGCGTGCGCTGCATATTACAAGTACAGCCCAGGTAAAAAATGAAAACTATAACTCTTTCGCATGGAAGCGGCGGAAAAATGATGCATGATCTTATAAAAGATTTAATAATAAAAAATCTGGATAATCCTCTTTTGAATAAACTGGGCGATGCCGCGTTTCTAAATTTCAGAACGAAGAAGCTGGCTTATACTACTGATTCGTTTGTTGTTAAGCCTTTATTTTTTCCAGGAGGCGATATAGGAAAGCTTTCAGTGTGCGGCACAGTAAATGACCTGGCTGTTTCAGGAGCGATGAGCAGGTATTTATCCTGCGGAATAATAGTA
>JAPLMC010000078.1:10956-17495 GCA_026387215.1 Candidatus Omnitrophota bacterium | reverse complement strand
AGAGCTGTTCCATGTAACCTCCTTGGGCCTTGTGGCCCGGTTATGTTGCTAGTTTTAGACCTAACAACATAGGTTACTAAGCTCTGCTTTTTTGTCAATGAGCAAATATGAAAGTCAGCAAACTATTTTACAATATCAAGCAGTCGTCCTGTTAATAGTACAAAACATCTTGACACTCTAACAATGTCAGTTTTGTCAAGTTTATGTAATCTTTCCCTGATGATGTTTCACGACCTCTGCCTGCACCATATATATAACATCTTCTGCAATATTTGTGGTATGGTCGCATATGCGCTCCAAGAAACGCGCTATCAATAATAGTTGGACTGCCCTGGGAGCGCTGGAAGGGTCCTTTGCCATATAGTCTTCTGTTAATTCTTTCTGAATCATATTTCTCAGATTATTGGCTTCGGGGTCTGACAATAAGACTTTTTTAGCCAACTCTACATCGCCTTTAATAAAAGAATCTATGGCCATCTTTACCATGTTCTGCGCGACAACTGTTAATTTAGGTATATCAACTAATGGTTTTAATAAAGGCTCATCCACCAGTTCAAGTGTGCGCTGAGCTATATCTACCGCTATATCAGCTATTCTTTCAAGCTCCGTATTTATTTTCATGCCTGTCGTAACAAAGCGCAAGTCTTTTGCCATTGGCTGGTATCTTGCTATCAGATCTATACATTTTTCATCTATATCCAACTCCAACTGATCAACGTTATTATCATTATTTATTACGCTTTTAGCCAAGTCTTTGTCTCTATTCTTAAGCGCTTCTACAGACTTATAGATAGCCTCCTCGGCAAAAGCGCCTATTTTCAATATGTCCTGTTTTAAATCTTTTAACTCCTGATCAAAATATCTTTCCATCATCACATTGCTCCTTTCATAATTTATCAACCACCTCAACCTACGCGGTTACCGCGTAGGTTACCGTACGGTTGCATAAGCCGATTTACGCGATTTCCTTATATAGTTTATTTTATCCATACCTACCTGTGATATAATCTTCCGTGCGTTTATCGCGTGGCGCAGTAAATATATCCTGAGTTCTTCCAAATTCTACAAGCTCTCCAAGAAGCATAAAACCTGTATCGTCTGAAACCCTGGCTGCCTGCTGCATATTATGAGTTACTATTATTATAGTATAATTATTTTTTAATTCACGCATTAACTCTTCTATTTTTGCAGTTGCCTGCGGGTCCAGCGTAGAACAAGGTTCGTCCATTAATAACACATCGGACTTTACCGCAATAAGGCGCGCTATGCAAAGACGCTGCTTCTGCTCCAAAGACAGTCTCAATGCAGGCTCTTTCAATCTATCTTTCAGCTCATCCCACAAAAGAACGCTTTTTAAACTCATCTCTACTATTTCGTCCAATCTATCCTTTTTTATATTTTCTGAATGAACTCTTTCCCCAAAAACTATATTCTCGTAAATAGACAGTGGAAACGGATTCGGCCTTTGAAAAACCATGCCTACTTCTTTGCGAAGTTTTACTAAATCCGCATCTAAATCAAGTATATTTATCCCGTCTACTAAAACCTTGCCGTCTGTTTTAACATTTTCTATCAAATCGTTCATGCGGTTAAAAACGCGCAGCATCGTAGATTTCCCGCAGCCTGAAGGCCCAATAATAGCGGTAATTCTATTAGGTTCAAAATTCGCGTTTACATCCTTCAACGCGTGAAAATCGCCATACCATAAATTAAGTTTTTCTGTTAATATCTTTGCCATTAACCGAATTTTCCTCTTATATAACCATCTGTGCGCTTATCTTGCGGTACAGTGAAAATCTTTTCTGTCTTATCTAGCTCTATAAGCTCTCCGCTTAAGAAAAAAGCTGTCCTGTCTCCCACTCTGGCTGCCTGCTTTACATTATTTGTCACTAGAACTATGGTATATTTTTCTTTTAACTTTACCATAGCGTCTTCAACTTTTGCCGTAGAAATAGGGTCTAAACCAGAACAAGGCTCGTCAAATAAAATAACATCCGGCTCTACTGCCAAAGTCCTCGCGATACATAAGCGCTGTTGCTGGCCTCCTGATAACTTAAAAGCAGACTCACTCATCCTGTCTTTGACTTCGTCCCAAAGATATCCTTGTTTTAGGGCGTCTTCTACTTTTTCTGCGATCCTTTTTTTATTTGCAAGACCGTGCATTCTTACGCCATAAGCTACGTTTTCAAATATCGATAGAGGTAAAGGTAAAGGCAAAGCAAAAACCATACCTATTTTTCTGCGTAAAAGTTCTACGTCTATTTTTTTTACATTTTCTTTTTCAAAGATAACCTCTCCGCTCATTCTAAAACCAGGGTTCAGGTCATTCAAACGGTTGAGCATTCTCAAAAAAGTCGTCTTTCCGCTGTTAGACGGGCCTATAACGCTTAAGATTTCATTAGGCAAAACTTCCATGCTAACGTGTTTCAATGCCTGAGTTGAGCCAAACCAGATATTAAGATCTTTTATCCCGAATTTTATTACCATTTTTTCTTCTTTCTGAATTTATACCGTATTATTATCGCTACTAAATTCATAAATAAAACTAACGCCAATAACACAAAAGCAGTTCCATATCTTATCTTTTCATCAACATTCGGCACTTGAGTGGAAATAACATACAAGTGGTATGGCAACGCCATTGCCTGATCAAAAATAGATCCAGGAAGCTGCGGTAAATAAAACGCCGCTACTGTGAATAAAATCGGGGCTGTTTCCCCTGCAGCTCTTCCCAGGCCTAAAATAGTGCCTGTTAAAATTCCGGGTATCGCATTTGGCAAGACAATATGCCTTATTGTCTGCCATTTGCTCACGCCTAATGACAGGCTCACTTCGCGGAATGATTGAGGCACGCTTTCCAGGGCCTCGCGTGAAGTGGTAATAATTATAGGAAGTATCATAATACCTAACGTAAGAGAACCCGAAAGAATAGACGCCCCGAATTTAAAAAATATAACAAAAAGCGCCAGGCCAAAAAGCCCATAGACAACCGACGGTACGCCTGCAAGGTTGACAATAGCCAGCTTTATAAGACGATTAAGCATGCTGTCTTTTGAATATTCGCTTAAGTATATTGCCGCTAAAAGCCCTATGGGCAAGGCAAATATTATTGCGCCTGTAACCAGGTAAATCGTGCCTATAATTGCTGGAAATATGCCTCCGGCACGCATCCCCTGCCTGGGTACATCAGAAAGAAATTGCCAATTTATTGCAGGAAGCCCTTTCTGAATAATCATGACAACAATCAGGCCTACAGGCACGACTATCAAAAGAGTCGCCAGGAATAAAAAGAAAAAAGCTATTTTCTGGGTTCTGTGAGAATTTTTCTTCATTGTCTTTTATGTAAAAATAAATCCGCTGTCACATTAATAGCAAAACTTATAATAAATAAAACTATGCCTATCGCAAAAAGCGCGAAGTAATGCTCGCCTCCTACAACCGCCTCTCCCATCTCAGCCGCAATTGTAGCCGTAAGGGTTCTGACAGGAACAAGAATGCTCTGCGGCATAACAGCTGCATTTCCTGTTATCATCATAACAGCCATTGTTTCCCCTATTACTCTTCCAATACCAAGCATAATAGCTGCCAATATACCGCTAGATGCAGCAGGCAATATTACCCTATATATTGTCTGCCAATGCGTAGCTCCCAACGCAAAAGCTCCTTCTTTATAATTTTTCGGCACTGAATAAAGCGCGTCCTCTGCAATAGAAACTATTGTAGGCATGGCCATAAAAGCGAGCATTATAGAACCTGATAATGCTGTCAAGCCTGTAGGTAAATTAAAGATATTTTTAACTAAAGGCACAAGTGTTACCATTCCTATAAAACCCAGGACAACGCTAGGGATGTCAGCCAATAGCGCTATGCCTGCTTTAAGAATTTCTTTTATTTTTAAGAGCGCTACTTCTGCTATGTATATAGCACATCCCACGCCTATCGGGATAGAAATAATAGCTGCGCCGAGAGTAACAAGAAGCGAGCCCAATATAAGAGGAAGTATTCCAAGTTGCGGCGGTTCTGAAATAGGATACCAGCTTTTGCCGAATAAAAATTGAAAGGGGCTTACGATATTAAATACCGCAAGCCCCTCCTTCAAGAGAAATAAAAAAATCAACACTACAAAAAATATAGAAGCTATTCCGCATATAAGAATAAGTTTCTCTATTATAAACTCTTTAAACTTCCGCATATAATTTATTTTTTAACAGGGACAAAATCTGTGGCTAAAACTATTTTCTGACCTTCTTCTGAAAGCGCGAAATCTACAAACCTCTGAACCAGACCTTTGGGCAATCCATTTGTATAAAGGAATAATGGCCTTGATATGGGATATTTATTATTTATAACATTTTCTATCACAGGTTCCACATATTCAGAAGTCTCATCTTTAGCTATGGCTACGGGTTTTTGCTTGGCTGAAATATACCCCATTCCGTAATAACCTATAGCGCTAGAGTTCCCAGCTACTTCATCAGCAATAGCCTGAGATGATGAAAGCATTAAAGCCCCGGGTGAAAATTCTTCCCTACTATTGGAGTCGTTTTTCCTCAATACATGCTCTTTAAAATAAACGTGCGTTCCGGAATTAACTTCTCTGGAAAGCACTACTATTTTTTCATCTTTTCCGCCAAGTTCTTTCCAATTAGAAATCCTGCCTGTAAAAATACCAGCAAGCTGGTCTACTGTAAGTTTATCTACGAGATTCGCAGGGTTTACTACCACTGCAAGGCCATCCAAAGCAACCTTTATTTCATTTGGATTTACGCCTTGTTTATTGGCAAGGCCTATTTCTTTATCTTTTATATTCCTCGAGCTCATAGCTATGTCGCAACTAGCGCTTATAAGGCTGGAAAGCCCGGTGCCTGACCCGCCACCTGTAACTGCAATAAATTCTCCTGGGTTTTTCTCCATATATTTCTCCGCCCATGCCTGGCCCAAATTTACCATTGTATCAGAACCTTTAATCTGTATGGAATTCTTTGAACCAGCCCCTATCATAGATGACAGAGATATAACGCCTAAAGATACAAATAATAGCTTTTTGAACATAATGCCTCCCAAATTTTATGAAACAAAATTTTATCCCGAGTCTCGCCAGAGTTCTTCTGGCAAACTAGAGATTTTTTTATACTTTTTATTATAATAACATTACAATGTTTGGTCTATGTAAAATCTATGTAAAATATAGGTAAAATATGGGTTTGAGTTTAGAGGATCTTACGCTTAATCTCTATTAATGGCACGAATCATATCGCAAAGCCTGCCATAATCACGCATATTGAAATTCATCACCAGCCGAGGTAAACTAAGATATTCTCCCCCCTGGATTTCTTTATTCGTTGGAGGTGAAGCCTTGATTTCACCGATTGTCAAAATGTCTTTAAATTTTTTATTCATAAGCTTTAGCTTCTTATCAGGAATTTCTTTATTCAGTCTCAATATAGTCAAACCTGAATCATACCTTATCGAGTGATATATTCTATAAAAATCTTCTATATATTTGATTGCCTCATTAACAGTCTTTACAATATGAAAGAGATTAAGATCTTCCTTTCTAATATATCCTTTTCCAACTAACTGTTTATTTACAAAATGCATCCATTGGGCCCAATATGTCGAACCTTTCGGCTCCATTAAAACTACTGGCCTGGGCCTGGATTTACCAGTCTGTATTAAGGTAAGCATTTCAAACCCCTCATCCTGAGTGCCAAATCCCCCCGGGAAAAGGGCAGTCGCATCGGTCTCTTTTACAAAAATCAACTTTCTTGTAAAGAAATATTTAAAATTAATTATTTTATCTTTTTCATCTATATATGGATTTGGCTTTTGTTCAAAAGGAAGGCGAATATTTAATGCAAAATCTTTCCCCTCTTTGGCACCTTTATTACCTGCCTCCATAACCCCGGGGCCGCCTCCTGTTACGACCATATAACCTTTTTCTGTCAGTTTTTTTGCAAATTCCTCAGCCATCTTATATTCGGCTGATGTCTTTTTTGATCTAGCCGATCCAAAGATTATTACCTTTTTGACACCTCTATAGGGAGAAAATATCTTGAATGAATATCGTAATTCCTTAAGTGTATTATTTACAAGTTTAAGATCTCCCTTATCGCTAGATTCTTTTCCTAGCTTAACAGCCGTCGTAAGTATCTCGCGCAATAAATATTCGGTTTCAGCAAAGCCGAGTTTCTTGACAAGCTCATTTATTAAGCTATCGATACTCTCATCGCCAACTTCATATTCTTTCGAGGTCTTTTTCATTAATTTAACCTTTTTTACTTACGTGCGATTGCATAGTGCAAAAATACTGTATATATTTTTGCATCGATTAAAGATATTGTCTATATTTATTTTAGTTTCTCATAATGATGTTTAACAACATCGGCTTTGACCATATAGATAACATCCTCTGCAATATTGGTCGCATGATCACATATACGCTCGAGATGACGGGCGATTAAAAGTAAAGGTATTGCGCGTGGTACAGTAGACGGATTTTTAGTTATGAAATCCTCTATTAATTCTTTTCGAACAAT
>JAPLMC010000078.1:0-10945 GCA_026387215.1 Candidatus Omnitrophota bacterium | reverse complement strand
TTCAAGTGCATATTCTGCTCCATACTTTTCAATAATATAGTCTTTTGTCATCTGTTTCGCGAGATTCGTAAGTTTTGGGATATCGATAAGAGGCTTGAGTAAAGGTTTTCCTACAAGCTCCAAAACTCTCTGAGCAATATCTACAGCCAAATCCGCTATTCTTTCTAAATCAGTGCTGATTTTAGACACCATGACAATAAGCCTCAGGTCACTAGCCATAGGTTGCCTAAGCGCCAATAGATCAAGACACTTCTCATCTATTTTATTTTCCATCTGGTCTATAAATATATCTTTACTAATAATATCTCGGGCTTTTTCAGCATTTAGCTCTTTAAGCGCTTCTATCGAAGCAAATATAGAATCTTCTGCCATAGTTCCCATTTTAAGCAAATCTTTTTTCAAATCTTCCAGCTCTTGGTCAAAATGTCTTTCCATCTTTAATCTCCTTTATTAAGGTCATTATTTTAGATTCTATAACAGAAGCGATTTTTCTAAAAAATTCTTTATCTCTTCCTTTCGGATCAGGTATAGCCCATTCTATATGAGTGTCCGCAGGCACAAAAGGACATATATCCTGACATCCAAGTGTCACAGAATAATCAAAATCTTTTACGTTCAGGTTGAAGAAACCTTTTGATTTGTGCGATGATATGTCTATGCCCTTTTCTTTCATTACTTCTATCGCCATAGGATTCACTTCGCCGGACGGTTTTGAACCAGCGCTATAAGCTTCTATTATGCCTTTGCCTAGACGCTTAGCAAACCCTTCCGCCATCTGACTTCTGCAAGAATTCTCAATACAGACAAAAAGTACCTTTTTCATATTTCACCCGAATCTTCCTGTAATGTACGCCTCTGTTTTTGAATCATTAGGTTTAGTAAATATGTCCTGGGTTTTTCCAAATTCAATAAGCTCTCCCAGTAAAAAAAACGCCGTATAATCCGAGGACCGGGCTGCCTGCTGCATATTGTGCGTCACTATAACAATGGTATATTCCTTTTTAAGTTCAAGAATAAGCTCCTCTATTTTAGCCGTTGATATAGGGTCAAGGCTCGCGCATGGTTCATCAAATAAAATAGCCTCTGTCTGAACAGCAAGGCATCTTGCAATACATAGTCTCTGTTGCTGTCCTCCTGAAAGTTTCAACGCGCTTTCATGAAGCCTGTCTTTTACTTCAGACCACAATGCTGCTTTTTTTAAAGACATTTCGACTTTTTCTTCTATAAACGACTTGTCCTTTATACCATTTATTTTGAGGCCGTAGCTAACATTCTCGAATATGCTTTTTGGAAAAGGATTCGGTTTCTGGAAAACCATGCCCACGCGTTTCCTGATTTCTACAGGATCCGCTGAAGTATGAAAAATATCGACATCATCAATATAAATTTTACCTGTAATGCTCGTATGCGGCACCAGTTCGTCCATTCGGTTTAGAAGCCTTATAAAGGTTGATTTTCCGCATCCTGAAGGCCCTATAATAGCAGTAACCTGCTTTTCTAGTATGTCAATATTGATATTTTTTAAAGCCTGAACTTTGTTATAGAAAAAGTTTATGCTATCTGCCTTGATTTTTATCCTGTTATGCATTTATACCTCTTTGTCTTTGACGAATCGCGATTGCTATTCCTGAAACTAGTAACACCATAAATAAAAGTATCAAACTGCATCCGTAAGCAATAGCTTTCTGCTGATCAGGATGAGTGCCTTCTGTCATCAGCGCATATATATGATATGGCAATGCCATGACTTCTGAAAAAATAGACTTTGGATATCCGCGTGTATAAAAAGCTGCCGCGGTAAAAAGAATAGGCGCTGTCTCTCCCGCCACTCTTCCTATGCTTAAAATAACTCCTGTTAATATTCCCGGTAAGGCAGTTGGTAAAACTATATTTTTTATTGTTCCCCATTTAGTTGCGCCAAGAGAAAGCGACGCCTCTCTGATAGATTGAGGCACTGCCATCAATGCTTCCTGGCTGGCTGAAATAATTAAAGGAAGCGCCAGGATCCCAAGAGTAAAACTTCCTGAAAGAATCGATACGCCAAATTTAAAAAAATTTACAAAAACTGCCAGGCCGAAAAGCCCAAACACAACTGAAGGCACGCCTGCGAGGTTGTTAATGCTTATTCTTATAATATTCACGACAAAACTCTTTGGAGAGTACTCGCATAGGTATATAGCACAAGACAAACCTAAAGGAAGCGCAAATAAAATAGCGCCAAGCGTAAGATAGAAAGTACCTATAATAGCAGGGAGAACACCTCCCTGCGTCATGCCCATCCTCGGGCCCTGAGTCAAAAACTCCCATGAAATTACCTTAGCGCCTCTGGCGCTAATAAAATATATAATAGACCCTAAAAAAATAAGGGTGACGATTATGCAGAGAAATAACATTAAAAATCCTATGTTCTGCGTGATATTTTTTTTCATGGTTCGACTCCTTTCAGTCGCTCACCATGACCCTGATTAAAGTCGAACGGGTCATCCGCTTAATCCTAACTTTATCCTGAAACGCCTGCTGATAATCTCAGCGATAATATTGAAAACTAAAGTCACTAAAAATAAAATCAGCGCTATAGCAAAAAGCGCATGATAATGCGATCCGCCCATTGGAGCCTCTCCCATTTCCGCGGCAATAGCAGCAGTCATAGGCCTGACAGGTTCTAAATACGAATGAGGCATAACCGCAGCTCCTCCTGTTACCATTAAGACAGTCATGGTCTCGCCTATTGCCCTACTCATTCCCAATATTATAGCTGTAGCAATCCCTGAACCTGCCGCGGGCATTACAACCTGTGTTAAGGTCTGCCACCTGTTCGCGCCTACAGCAAATGATGCTTCGCGAAATGACTTAGGCACATAACTTAACGCATCTTCCGCTAAACTGCATACTGTCGGAGTAGCCATAATTCCAAGAATCAAGCTTCCATTTAAAGCGCACAAGCCTGTTGGCAGGTGAAAAAGCTTCTGTATAAAAGGTGTAACGATTACCATTCCGAAAAACCCAAATACAACAGAAGGAATACTGGCGAGTATCTCAATTATAGGCTTTAATATGGCTCTTTGTTTATGGCCTGCCAATTCGTGGAGGTAAAGTGCGCTTCCTACCCCTAATGGAACGCATATAAATATTGCTCCTAAAGTAACCCATATAGAACCTAATATTAAAGGTAATATTCCAAATTCAGGCTCAGAATAAGTAGGATACCATGATTTGCCAAAAATAAATTTAAACGCTGTTACTTCTTTAAATATAGGCATCCCTTCTTTAAAAAGAACTATTATTATCCCTATAAGGAAAACTAAAGATGAAAATGCCAGAGTTGCAAAAATCCATTTATATATTTTTTCTTTTATACTAGTCATATATATTATGAGGAGGCCGTGACCCCGATTGAAATCGGGGCCACGGTTTAAGGTAAATGAGTAGAATTACTTTACCTTATTTACTTTTACTTTCCGCCTAAAGCTACAAACCCCTCTTCTTCAACTAACTTTTGCCCTTCAGGACTTAAGATAAAATCTATAAATTCTTTGGCTAATCCTTTAGGAGCGCCGTTTGTATACATAAATAACGGCCTGCCTACAGGATATTTGCCGGTAAGGACTGTTTCCGTGCTTGCCTTAATACCGTCAACATCAATTGCCTTGACAGAAGACGTCACATATCCTAACCCAACATAGCCTATTGCTCCCGAAGTATCTGATACAGTAGATGCAACTGCCTGGTTTGAAGCCTGCATCAATGCATCTGGCCTGACTTTTGCTCCATCAAGCACCAGTGTTCCAAAAGCCTCAAATGTTCCGCTGGAACTATCGCGAGAAACTACTACTATTTTTTCATTTGGCCCGCCTATCTGCCTCCAGCTAGAAATCTTGCCAGTATAAATATCCCTAATCTGATTCTTTGTTAATGCGTTAATTGTATTAGAGGTATTAACGATAATGCAGATCCCATCCATGGCTATAACAGTTGCTTTTAGATGTCTTCCGTTACTGACTGCCTTATCAAGCTCGACATCCTTGATAGGCCTGGAAGAATTTGCTATATCACATGTGCCATCAATTATAGCAGCAATCCCTACGCCTGAACCGCCTCCGCGCACCGATATATCAGCGTTTTGATTGCTGTTCATAAACACCTCTGCCGCCTTCTGGGCAATAGGTAGAACCGTGGTAGAGCCAGCTGTCACTATTTTCTCCGCATAACAGGGAATTGCCAAGCCAAGCATCAGCAGCCCTGCTATTAATACTTTGTTTAAACCTTTCATTTTATCTCCCTCCATTAGTCTTACGTTTGTTCGCCGAACGAGATTAAATCTCGTTCGGCGAACATAATGTTCTTATTTAGAACTTCATATTCCAGTCAAACTGGTATATCCATGTAGGCGCTGTCCTGTTCGAACTAGATGCAAAATTTCCAGGAAATTTCCATGCGTTATAAAAATCAAACCCAAGCCAGGTATTCGCACCCAGGCCCCAATCAATCATAACCTCATGCGCTCTCATACCTGTTTTACCGCCATAACGATCAGAATCAGGAAGTATATCCAGAACTGCATCTTTCCCTAGCATGGAATAATTATATCTAACCTGCCAATCTGCCCATTTTGCAACTTTTTCAGCGCCAAATTTACAGCCTACCATATATCCTGTGTTGTCTATTTTTACATCATGAGCTAGATTCTCTACATATTCACCAAATAAAGCAAGATAAGGTAAATCTATCTTTAGTTTTTTAAGCGGCTCTTTCATGCTTAATTCAAGCGCAGGTGCTATGGTTTCATACTGATATTGCAGAGAAGTTAGTCCTGTATTTTTAGTGTTCGTACCGGCTGTTCCATCCAAGGTCAAGTCTCTTGCATTTATAGTGTCAAAATAGCTTGAAGCTCCTTTTAAAGAAACAGCATCTGATACCTGGAAGTTAACTCCTGGCTGAATAGCAAGTATGTACGGATCTTTGCCCCTAGTTGCAGTATTAATTTCATCTATAACCAAAGCGCCTGTATTTACAAATACCTCTGTTTTAGAGCTTATTTTCTTGCTGAATTTTACTGCAACGCCTTCTGGATTTATATCCGTATCCCACATAAGATCCCCTGGTTCCCACATCGGATTTTTAAACTTACCACCTATAAGCGTAAGCCATGGAAGAGCGCTGTATTCAGCATAAGCATAATCAAGAGCAATAGCCTTCTTACTATTGCCATTTTCCAAGGTAGCATTGGTAGAACGCGCAGCATCAGTTGATCCATCAGATAATCCTGTTGCAATACCAATACCAGTTTTAAGCTTTTCATTAACTTTGGAATCCATACCTAATCTTACTCGAACACGAGCTCTGTCACGATTGTTGCTACCAGTAGTAGATGAGCTACTCTGAGCATGGTCTCTCTGATACCTTAATCTGAAATCGCCTTTCAATTTGGTATTCTGAACCCATGCCGGCAAAGAAGAAAATTTGCCTTCCGCTATATCCGCCTTTACCTGTTCTTTTGTTTCAGTGCCTATTTGCTGAGCCTCGCCGGCTGTCAGGACACCTTTTTCCACTAACTTCTGCAGCAATATGTCTATTTCGCCTGCGTAGGATGAACTAATGCCTATACATAACGCGGCAATCACTGCCACAGCAAATATCGTTAATAACTTCTTCATTTTATTTCCTCCTTTTTTATAACTATTAATTAGCACACAATTTTCTAAGCTGACGCAATTTTATCTCCATATCTTTAAGAGACTCACGCGCATAATCACAGTCAACTTTGTTTTCTTCTTCTATATTATCCAAAATATTTTGGAGACTGCTAAGCTTGGAACGTAAATGACCAGCGATAAAATCCTTGCGTATCGCTGATATAACCTGCGTAATCATTTTTCACCTCCTTCCATCTTCAAGAACAAGTATACAAGGAGGCTATTAAATGCGCTTCAAGGATAAGTAAAATATTTGTAAAGTTTTTTGGATGAATTTTACTGCTTAGGAAGAGTAAACCAGAATTTTGAACCAAAGCCTTCTACGCTTTCCACGCCTACATTGCCGCCGTGCAATTCTACAATGTGTTTTACTATGGAAAGTCCTAGCCCTGTTCCGCCGAGTTCGCGCGAGCGCGCTTTATCCACCCGGTAGAAACGTTCAAAAATGCGGGATATGTCTTTTTCAGGAATGCCAATGCCGGAATCTTCTACAATAATTTTTATTTTACCATTTTCTTCCTGGCCATAGATTTTGATAACGCCTTTATCTTTGCTAAATTTTATGGCGTTATCAAGTAAATTCGTAAATACTCCTTCTATCCTGTCTTTATCTGCATTTATTACAATGCCCCTGGATAATTCATTTTTAATATCCATACCTTTCTTTTCCAATTGGGCTTTAAAATTAACAATAACCTGCTCCACCTGTTCTTTAAGATCAAACTCTTGTTTCTTTAGCTGTATCTCTTTTGATTCAAGATGCGAAAGAGAAAGCAGGTCATCCACCAGCTTGTTAAGCCGTTCCGTATGGCTTTGTATTATCTTTAAAAAATGCATGTTATTTTCTTTGTCGTCCAGCGCTCCTTCAAGAAGAGTTTCTGTAAAACCTTTTATGGAAGTAAGTGGTGTTTTTAATTCATGTGATACGTTTGCGACAAAATCGCGGCGCATGGTTTCTAATTTTCTTATCTCAGTCATATCGTGGATAACCAGAAGACATCCGTTGACAATACCTTTTTCAAAAATAGGCGAGGCGTTTATTTGAAAAATCTTTTGAACAGGCCACATTAGAGTCAGTTCGCAGGATGTGAACTCGCCTTTCTTTAAAACTACATTTATGATATCCAATATATCATTATTGCGAATTGCCTCCAGAAAAATTTTGCCTTCTAGATTCTTCTTTGAAATATTAAATATCTTTTCTACGGTAAAATTAATAGAGACTATACGGCTGGTTTTATCAACAACTATTATACCTTCAACCATGCTTTCCAGGATTGCCACAAGATGCTGATTTTTTACCTCTATTTCACCGATCTTATCTTCCATATTTTGAGCCATTTTATTTAAAGTAGTCGCAAGCTCGCCAAGTTCGTCCTTAGAATCAATAAATATTTTGTGGCTGAAATCCCCCTGGGAAAATTTGCGAGAAACATATATCATTTTATTAATAGGCTTGATTATCGCTTTAGTTAACATAGACCCCAGGACAAAAGCCAGGCCTAAGGCGAAAAATAGGCTAAAGAAAATAGCCTTCCTAATGACGGTTAACATCTCTTTCAGATCAGAAAGAGGTAAGGCTAATCTTAAAACCCCTATCACCTCTCCTTTATCCTTGATCGGCAAAGCGACATACATCATGTCTATACTAAGAGTGCGGGAATAATGTATTTCCTCCCCTATCAAACCGGAGGAGGCAGTATTTATTTCCGGGCGATCCGCATGATTTTCCATATTTGGAATTTCGTCCAAACTTTTTTCAGAATCAGCCAAGACTTTTCCGCGGCTATTTAAAACAGTAATACGGCAATTTATCTTCTTGCTAAGAATTTTAACCAGCGAATCTAAAAATATTGTATTTTCTTTTATGAGATTTTCCGCGCTTATCTGCGTTTCTATTAAATAGGCTTGGTTAACCAGGGAGGCTTTGATATCTTTAAGGGCGTTTTCTTCTAATTTTTTATCCAGAAAGAACGCGATAAATCCAAATGATATTAAAATTATAAAAACATAAGAAAACGTTAATTTGAATATAAAATTATGGTCTTTAATCTTCATCTAACTCCAGCTCAAATCTATAGCCATAGTTTTTGACAGTAATAATCCGCTTTGATTCGCTTTTTAACTTTTTCCTGAGGGTTGTTATATGGACATCTACAGTGCGAGTTTGAATCTCAAGAGCCTGGTCAAAACCCCAGACAGTATCTAGAAGATAATCTCTGGAAAGCACTCTGCTCTTAGCCTTTATCAATATCCTCAATAGCTCAAACTCCTTTGACGTAAGCTCTATAGGTTTACCTTTAATCAGTACCATGATTTTGGAAAAATCTATAGTTAAATCTCCTATCTTTAATACTTCAGGCAGTTTGTCTTTTTCTTTCGCTCGACGCAAAACCGCTTTTATCCTGGCAATCAATTCCCTCGGACTAAATGGCTTTGTCACATAGTCATCCGCGCCCAATTCCAAGCCTACAATCTTATCTGCTTCCTGAGCCTTAGCTGTAAGAATAATTATAGGAATATGCGCTGTTTTTGCGTCGTTTTTAATAGCTTTACAGACATCCAAACCATCCATCTCTGGAAGCATTAAATCCAAAAGCACAAGGTCGGGATTTTCCTTGCAAGCCATATCCAAGCCATCTTCGCCATTATTAGCAGATAAAATCTTAAAGCCTTCTTTCTTGAGATTATAATCAAGCATCTTGGCTATGTCTTTTTCATCCTCTATTATTAATATCTTTTCTTTTGGTATATTATTTACTTTTGCCTCTTATTTTAATACCCTTATCCCTGAGTTCATCCGTCTTCTGCTTGGAACATTTCATACAAAGAAAAATAGACTTTAATTCATCCCTTTTATCGTAATTCGGCGCCCTTACAAGCCTCCATAGACTCTCTTCCTTGCCACATAAATCGCACTTGCCTTTTTCCTTAAAATGCCAAACCTCTACCGCATAGCTTGTAAAAATAAACTTGTCCACCCAGAAAAATATCGCACCTCCTATCAGATTGGCAATTACAGTGGACCATATACCTACGCCCAAACTTTTGACCGCCAGCCAAAGGATAGGAGTGCTGAGTTGCCAGCGAATAAGATATAATATAAATTTTCTAAAATTAACCATCTTACCCTCTCAAGAACTTGACAAAACTAACATTGTTCAAGTGTCAACATTTAGTATCAAAATGCTTAGACTGTATAAACTTTACAAAAGCGACATTGTTAGAATGTCAAGATTACATCCCGAGCGCATAAACTTGACAAAACTTACATTGTCAGAGTGTCAACTTTTTTGTATGGCTCTTAATACAGTTTTTTATCTTCTAAAGCGTTCCAGGCTTTAAAAAGGTTTTGGCATTCTTTTATTAGAAATTTTGGGAATATTTTTACACTGCTTTTGCCTTGGGATTTCATTTTTTTAGCTGGTATTGAAAGCTCGTTAAATCCTATCTTTTTGGCATCAATTATATGAGTCCCGAAGATAACGCTGTCTATTTTGGCCCAGTGTATAGCGCTGAAACACATAGGACAAGGTTCTGTAGTTGAGTATATAATACACCCTGAAAGGTCATATGTCTTCAATTTTTTAGAGGCTCTCCTTATGGCATTAACTTCTGCGTGGCATGTGGCGTCTTTTTTCAACACTGTGTTTCTGGCCACAGCCAAGACTTTGCCTGATTTTACAATACATGCTCCAAAAGGCCCGCCGTCCATAGTCTGAAAATTTTTTCTGGCTTCTTCTATAGCCAGCCTCATATATTCGGGGCTTAATTTATGTTTCACGGACTATCATTCTCCTATATCTTAGTACCATAAATCAGGCTTTTGCAAATAAAATCAGCTATCATATCCTTGCATTCACTAAAGCTCTTCGCAACCTCTTCTATCTCCACTTTCATGAATTTATAATAATCTGCTTTCATAATGTTAGATTATAGCCTTAAAAACAAAAAATCCCAAGGAAAATTATCCTAGGGAATTTTTAAGTTGTTTCTTTTAAAAGCAATAGGGCCCAGCATTGTAGCCGGGCCCTATCTATCTTCAAACTATATTTTTACTACGTTTGTTGCTTGAGGGCCTTTAGGTCCTTCTCCGATTTCAAACTCTACAGCCTGTCCTTCGCTCAAAGACTTGAAACCTTCACCCTGAATTGCATTATGATGAACAAAACAATCTTTGCTTCCATCATCTGGTGTTATAAATCCATAGCCTTTTTGATCGTTGAACCACTTTACTTTTCCTTTTGCCATTATTTGTTACCTCCTTCCTAAAAAATTTTAGTAAATAGCGGCAGATATAAAAAATCCGTAAGGCGAATTATCTTTTACCTTACGGTTTAAATTTCTACTCACCTATTTACCACTTGAGTAAGTATACCCCAGACTCCTTCATTTGTCAATGAAATTATAAAAATAAACAAAAAACCCTCTGTGATAAAATTCATCACAGAGGGTTTAGATGCTTCAATAACTCTAAGAAATTGCCTTTTAACGGCTGCTATCTTTACGCTTTGAAAAGCATTCTTTACAATATACTGGACGATCTCCGCTGGGTTTGAAAGGAACTTCGCATTCTTTTTTGCAATCTGAACAAGTCACCTTATGCATCTCCCGCGGTCTCCCGCCAAATCCACCACCACGTTCCTGAAACGCCATATTACCTCCTTTTAGTTTTAATAAATATTTTAAATTCTATATTAATTAAGTTTTTGAATATTTAAATGCGCTCTTTCCTATGACTAAAAAATGGTTTTTTTCTCTGGCTAAAACCCCTATGCTCATCTCCCTGCTGTTTGTCGAAAGGACGGCTTTGGGTAAAGCTTCTTTCCCTAGAAGTATTGCCTTGTTTTTCTTTGCCATAATAGCTAGAGCGTTCAAAGGGCTGCAAAGGTTTTGAAAAACGCTTCGCCTCAAAACGCTTTCCAGAAGACTGGTTAATTAAGGTGTCTATTTTCTTCTCCAAAAAAATCAATTGTTGTTGGATTTTTTTAATCATAGCCACTACATCCAACTCTACCTGCTCGTTTTTCGTATAATTCATATCGTCCATTTTATCACCTTATTTATTATTATACACCTTCTAACGATGTAAGTCAAAATTATAAAGCTTATCTTGGTGTCAAGAACTTTGCTGACTTTCAGAGTTAGTAATACTTACGCTGTCAGGTTTTATTTCAGTAATAAGGGCATACAGCCATCTTTGGCAACTTTGGGTATTCGGGAATCTCCTGAATACCCTTATCCTGCGCTTT
>JAPLMC010000018.1 GCA_026387215.1 Candidatus Omnitrophota bacterium | reverse complement strand
ATCTTTTATCTTTTTTATAACAAAATCTGCTAAAACAGAAGGTCCATTTCTTTCTCTCAATTCATTGCCTAATCTAATGAGATTTTCGCGCGATGATTCTATGCCTCTGGCCTTAGCCTCTTCCCTTAATATGTCCGAGAGAGAATAATATTCAAAACTTTTTGACTTTAAATAGCTGGCTACCTCACCTTTTCCAGAGGCGTTAGCGCCTGTTAATCCTATAATCATTTTTAATGTGCAGATTAACCCTGAGCAACCCTATTTTTCATCAAGTTGCAAGGGGTAAGTCATCGCTTATTTCTTAAAACAGTGCTCCGTAACTTATGTTCTCACTTATTTAACAATGCTTCCCGTAGCAACAGGCTTGTCAGGTGAAAGAATAGCCATTGTTTCTCCATCTTGAGTCGCTAGGATCATGCCTTTGCTTTCCACGCCTCTTATTACAGCAGGTTCAAGATTTTCAACAACAGCCACTAGTTTACCTAAAAGCTCTTCTTTATTATATCCTTTTTTTATTCCCGCAACAACATCTCTTTCTTCTTCTCCGATTACAAGACGCACAACATACAACCTGTCTGCACCCGGGTGATCAATTACTTCTTTTATTCTGGCTATCCTGATATTAAGCTTTTTAAATTCTTCTATAGTTATCATTTTATTCTCCTAAGGCCTTTTCATGGTATTTAAATGCGCCATTAATATTATTTTTGATTCCGAACGAATTTTTCCAAACCTAATACCTGTATAAAATATTCTCCTGCCCTGTTCATCGAAAGAACCTAGTTCTTTTACCCACACAACAGAACCCATTAACTTTACAGGTTTTAAAAAATCAGGAACTTCTACCTCTATCTCCAAATTGTCTTTTTCCTTGAGTTTTTCATAAGTAGAAATACAAAGGCCGCTATTAGATATATTCTGCATCTTGGTATTGTCCTGGCTTGTTGGTCCAGAACCAATACGATTATATCTTATTTTCATATTTTCTTGAAATCTTACAAAGTTTCTTTTTTCTCTCAGAATCCAGTATTTATTCGCAACACCATGCGTTATGCTCTTTCTTGCTTCAAGGCCTTCTCTTGATATGAGGACAAGTATTAAAATTAATATAAGCAGGATAACAGCACATACGAGGTACACTTTAAATCTCCACTAGTTCATAATGGCCATTGCCTAATTTTATCTTTTCAGCGTGTTTTATCTGCACAAGCGAGTCTATCTCAGGAAATATTTCTCGAAACTTGTCCATCCCTATAAGATCCATTGAAGCCTTGTCTACTGCAACAGGATCCAAGCCGCATATTATACCTATATCAGGTGTAATGGACGTCTCGTTTTTCGACATACAATCGCAATTTTTAGTCACATGCTCTAAAAAATTTAAATACACAATTTTAGAATTCATGGCCTTTTTTACACCTAAAGCATATTCTACCATTTTTTCCTGGAATTTAACAACGTTTTCGTCATATTTTATATCAATGGCGCCTGCTCTGCATGCTATAGTACATTCTCCACAGCCAATGCATCTTTCCTTTACAAGTATGGCTTTTTTCTTCTTTATGCCTATTGCGTTCGCAGGACATATAGTCATACACGCGCCACAGCCAACGCATTTTTCAATAGTTATCTCCGGAAGAGTGCCTGAGTGTTGCAAGAGCTTGCCTTGGCGCGAAGCGCAGCCTATGCCAAGATTTTGAAGCGCTCCTGCAAAACCTGACTGCATATGGCCTGTTACATGCGATATACATATCATATTATCGCTTTCGCAGATACCCCTAGCTATCCTAACGCTTTCAAAACAGTCTCCGCGTATCGATATATTCTGCCCATCTCGTCCATGCAAACCATCAGCTATTATGACAGGTATTTTATCTATAAAATCCACTATCGGATCTACACATTGCCACACAGATAAAACAGTTTCGCTGATTTTCTGGTCACTTGACCAGTCTTGGAGTCTTTTAATATAGACTTTACTTGGAGTTATTTTGGTTGTTTTGTTTGAATGATTCTGCAAAAGCTATCCTCCTTCCTATTGGCGGATGGTCGTAAAGCATTAATTCATAAAATCTTCCTGGATTTACATCTGCCAGGTTTTGTTCGCTGAGTTTTTTCATTGCAGATATAAAAGCACTGGTATTGTGCGTAGCTTTCAGGGAAAATTCATCCGCATCCTTTTCCAGGCGCCTCGAAAGGGCGTTGGCCGCAGGTATTAATGCCAAGTTAAAAACAGATACGATAAAATATATCAATACAAGCGATTCGTAGTCATAAAGCATAATATATCCAAAAAAGTTATGCAGTTTTAGAAAAATGATATTTGTGAAAAAAAATGTTATAAAAGTAAAAATCCCACCTGATATTATGAGTTTCCACATATGGTTCATCTTATGATGCCCTAGTTCATGAGCCATAACGGATTCTATCTCATCATGGTTGAAACTTGAAATAAGCGTATCGCAAAGCACTATCCTTTTCTGTTTGCCAAGGCCCAAGAGTGCTGCGTTAGCTTTTTTTGTGTCTTTGCTCATATTTAGTTCATATACGCCTATAGAATTAAATCCAACTCTTGAAACAAGCTGGTTAAGTCTGTTGTTTAACAACGCATCTTTTATAGGAGAATATTTATAAAAAAGAGGTACTATTATGACCGGCGCAAATTTTGCCAGTATAATTGAGACAGAGAACCATAAAAAAGCTGTCCACAGCCACCATGTAGCAGGATAAAGCTTTAAAAACGCATACAATGTTACAACAAGAGGTGCGCTTATTATAAAAACGATTAAGTTTTTTTTGGCCTCCATCAACGCCCAATCTCTTAACGTCTGATTGGAAAGAGAAAATCTGCGCTCCAATATAAATCCTGAATAAAACCCCATAGGCAAGTTTATAATATAGCAAAGCATGCCTATAAAAATATAAAAAATAATCAAATTAGCGTAATTATTGCCTGGGATTAATTTTGATATGTTTTTAAAATAAGCAGGTACGCCTGCGGCCAAGAGTATCCATAGCAGTAAAGGCGCTAGAAAAATATTTATTAATGCGATCCTATGTTTTATTTTGGAATATTGCTCTGATTTATGTTGCATAGTAAAATACTCCATAACTACTCAAAACGCGCACGTTGCTGTACTTAATCTATTCAGCCCCAAGATCTTTAGACACAAACTACGTTGTTTTATTATGCTTCATATGGTTATTTCTTATGGTATTTAGAATATCTATATATTCTTTGCTCCTGTAATCAGGGTACGTCCATTCAAATGGTTCAAAACTGCCTTTTCTCCACTTAAGCGTAACCTCTGTATATATGCCATAATTTAAATATATCCTATGAAAATAATCCTTTGTAGTGGCCAGAACAAGCTTTGAATCAGAGACATAGCCAGGGTCTATATTTATTCGCCTTTTTTTATTCGCACTGAGAGTTTCTTCTATGGAATTAGTGAAAAGCTTTATCTTTGCAATTTTTTCAGGAGAGACTGTTTTTTTAAAGGATATGAATTTTCTTTTTAATGGGCTGCCCATTTCTTTTTTATAGTAATCCGTATATCCAAAAGAAATCACAGGGCTTTCATAATCTATAGGGCCGTAACTTTTAATAAAAAACTCTTCGGCTATGTCGAAGAGTTTTTGGCTTTTAACTAACATTCCTATAATAAGTTTTACTGCTTCTGGCTTTTTGGCCTTACCCATTTATACCTATTTGCGTCAATGGCTTATTTGTATCTCTGCAGGATCCAGATTGCCTGAAGCAACATAATCTTCCGCTATTTTCTGGTCTTTTTTAGAGATATCCGTAAAAAATATGGCTATATTATAGTGCGCTTTATCAGCGTATTTTATTATAGCAGGTTCTGCCCTAACCACAACGCCTTTGCATTTTATCTTTCTCATAGGGCTATTGCTATCTTTCCCTGGCACAAGAAGAACAACCTCTATCTTTGACATAGGCGTCAAGTTCCTGGTCACTCTGCAATAAGCGCCAGATGAGCTTATATCAACTGTTTCTGTTATAATATCAAAAGCAGGATCTGCAAGCTTAAGAAGTATATTCTTTTTTGTCCTTATATTTCTACGACGGTCAATCATAAGTTATGTTTTTTTATCTTTTTTTGCAGCTAAAGCTTTAACAGCTTGCTGCCAGCAGCCTTTAGAACAATAATAACCGTTGTTCTTGTAATACCATGCTTTTCTTTTTAGCCTCTTGTTGCATTTCATGCAATTCGTAGGTTTTTCTGCTGCTTCCGGCACTTTTTTTGCTTCATCCTGTTTTTTTGTTTCTTCTGGCATTTTGTTTCCTCCGCATGCTTCGTATTGGGCATATATTGCACAATGGTTTTTTAGATTTACATACTGATTTTCCTAGTTCCACTATTAACGCATGAAACTCATTGAATAACCCAACATTTTCTGGAAGATTATTCATGAATAAAGATTGTATTTTCTTATAATCCGCTTTTTGGCTTATGAAACCATGCCGTAAAAACACCCTTTTTGTATAAGCATCTACTACAAGAACAGGTTTACCCCCGGCATACAAGAGAATACTATCCGCTGTTTCCTGACCTATGCCTTTAAGCGCCAACAGCTCTTCTCTTAGTTGACAAAGACCTGCTTTGAACATCTTGCTAATAGAGCCATTATAACAGACATTTAGAAATTTCAAAAAAATCTTTATGCGATTAGCCTTTACGTTATAACAGCCTGAAGGCTTTATGAGTGCTGCAAGCTTTTTTTCAGAAATATCAGAAAGCCTGCTTGCACTCAGCATTTTTTCTTTCTTAAGATTATGTATAGCCTTTTCTACATTTCTCCAGGCAGTATTTTGTGTAAGAATTGCGCCTATTATTACTTCAATTCTCGTATCGCCAGGCCACCAATGCCTTGGTCCGAATTTAGCGTAAAGTAAATCGTATATTTTTAATAAAGCGCTATTTAATATCTTGTATTTCAACGCTCAGCGCGCTCTTTTATTTTTGAAGCAAGTTCCACTAAAGCGCTATAATATTTTGAATCCATGGGATCAATGCGCGTAACAGGTAATTTTATCTGTTTCCCTTTCTGAGTATGCTCTTTAAACGAAGACACATTTAGCTCTGTAACGCCAAGCTTATATTTCATTTCAAGAGATACGACAAGCTTGTGTTCAATGGAAGCTGTAGCGTCTGCCCATAATTCTTTCATAAGGGTAAGTTCTATTGGCATCGTAGCTAAAATATTACCAGTTACCCTGTTTGAAAAAATAACAGAATAACCATCTTCCCTTAAAACCATTAAGGCGTATGAAAATACAGCGCTAATGTCTGTTTCTATACTAGCTTTTACAACGCTGCTTTCCTGCATAACTTGAATTTTTTCAGGGTTTAGGGCTTCTGTTGGAGTTTTAACCGTGGCCATGGAG
Source organism: Candidatus Omnitrophota bacterium (assembly GCA_026387215.1). Lineage (GTDB taxonomy): Bacteria > Omnitrophota > Gorgyraeia > Gorgyraeales > Gorgyraeaceae > UBA10183. Next base: position 2,338 of record JAPLMC010000018.1, on the reverse strand, counting down.
CCTGAAGCCGAGTAGTTTGAATCTAGAATTTCTACCGGCACTGCTGATCCAGCAGTAGCTTTGGAGCCCAGAAGAGTAGTCCACTTGGATTTCTTTTGTTCCCGGTATTTTTTTTCTTCTACTTTTCTACCCTTTGCAGTTATCGCTGTTGAAGATTCTTTCAATTCTTTAACAATCAAAATGCTGTCGCCTTCTTTGATTTCTTTATCTTTTTCCATGATCTTTTCTATTAATTCTTTTTTCTGCTCTTTTTCGATATTCAATATTACTGCTGCAGCTACGCCAGGTCTGACTTCCACTATCTGAGCTTCTGCTAATTTTTCAGCGTTTCTATGAACAATAAGCCCATCGCCTATTTCAACCCCATCATTCTCTCCTGCTTTGATTATTATATATTCATTATCAGGATTTATACTGATAATCTGCGAATCAATCTCTATTTTATCCTGACAAAATCCAAGCCCGGATAAAATCGCACAGAAAAACCATAAAATAAAAATATTTTTCATCATATTAAATGTATTTTAATACAGAAAAATAAAAAACACAAGGGAAATTTTTTCTGCACAACTCGTTATTTATTTTACCTGTATACCTTCAGAGCGAAGCAGAATTAATGGAGGGGATATTTGCAGCCTTTATCAAAAGCTTCTTTGAAGTCGTATCTATTATGAAAGTCTTCTTTGTGGTCTTCTTCTGTTTTTCCTAATAGTCCGGAATCTATAAGATTAAATACTATCTCTCCGAAATCATTAGTTGTCTTAATGCCCCATTTTTCAAGCACAAGCCTTGCCATTGGCCCGAATTGCTCTAGGCAATAGTCTTTTACGCCATCGGTAAGCTCCTGTCCGCTTACATGCCCTTTTCTCTTTAGTTTTTTCATTGTATAGTCCAAGCTTGCCATGATAAAAGAATACGCTTCCGGATCATATCTTTTGTCCTTGTCCAGGATTTTTAATAAAGCAAATATTTTAGTAATGCTTTGTTCTGCCATAAGTGATAAAAAGTATACCCTGCGTTGTTGGTTTTGTCAACCCCTTCAGTGCATTTGAACTAAAAAGTTTTAACTTGTCCAGAATGAGTACTAAGAAGATATTAATTTTTAAGGATATATACGGGAATGGGTTAAAATAGATTGGATTTCTATACCGCTGTAGGGTCTAAAAACTTCGCACCTACATTAAATCTTTCAGAATACGGTTGACTTGAGACCCAAACAACTTCTGCTAACGCTTGAACTGGTTCCTGATGCCATGGAAGGCGTAATTCAAATAAAATCTTGGAATGACTAGGAATAAACTCGTTGGAAATAAAACCTATGCCGCTACTACTTATATCTTTACCTATAGTGTCGCTATATTTTTGTACACCTTTTTCGTGATAGCGAACAGACGAATTAAACAAGACTCTTGGGGCTATCCTCTTTTCCTCTTCCATACCTTAATTTTATCACACAACTCTTTATTCGTCAAGTAGTTATTGCGTATCCACTACTTTTTCAACTATAGAATTTATTCTCATAGCATCTTTTCTCTTTAAGTTCGTAAATTCTAAGCCTGTATCAAAAGCTTCCGATTTCTTGACTTCTTTGCTGGCTATCACCCATGCTACTGTGCCATCACATTCTATAACAGGCTGACCGTCTAGTAAATCTAGAGATATCTCCACTGGAGCAAATATACCAAGATCCCTTGGCAACATTACACATATGCCGCCTAAGCCTATATTTTCAGTCTGAGTTGAAAGGCTGTCTTGTTGATCTTTCTTCTTCACAGAAAGTATGCATGGGTAGTTAGCTCTTGGAAATTTCCTTCTATTTATTCCACTCCACATAATAAACCTCCTCTATTTCTCTTCGTTGTTAATTTGACTTATCAAATCTTCTATTGATTTACGCTTTCCTGATAATAAAAAGCGGTAGTTTTCTTCGTCCATACCTGTCTTGGCGTATGGAGCTATGACTACATACGAATAACCATTTTCTTTAAGGGCTTTTGTTATGCCCTGGGTATGAAATCCTCCCGTAACAATTGCGCTTACTTTAGAATTGACTTCTTCTATCTTCTTCATAGCATTCTTAGACATTTTTATATCTCTTTCATACGAGATGTTATAAAAATGCTCCAATTCAGGCAAATGGCTATCTATCAAAGCAGAGTTGAAATCTATATAATTCGCCTGGTTCGATAAACCCGCATTGTCCACTAGGCCAGTTATAATGGTTTTAAAAAAGCTCATTTTAAATTCATCTTTTCTCTTAAGATAATAGCTATATTCTTCATTAGAGACTTCTAAATTAAACAGCTTTTGCAAGATATGGATATCTCTTAAGGCCTTC
>JAPLMC010000003.1:924-1789 GCA_026387215.1 Candidatus Omnitrophota bacterium | reverse complement strand
GGTTGTATCTTGTAGAAGATTTTGATAAATTTAAATTGCTCGGGGATACAGTTGATGATGCTGCTGGCGAGGCTTATGATAAAGTTGCGAAAATTTTAGGGCTTGGCTATCCTGGGGGACCTATTATCGACACTCTTGCAAAAAAAGGCAATCCAAGCGCAATAAAATTTACTTGCAATGCTGTAAAAGGTACTCTAGATTTTAGCTTCAGTGGAATAAAGACTGCAGTATTGTACTATGTGCAAGGATGCGGGGCAGAAGACATAAAGCAAAAGATAAAAAGCAAAGAGCAAATAGGGGTTAGAAAAGAAGATATTTGCGCTTCTTTTCAAGAAGCAGTTTTAAGAGTTATTGTGCAAAATTCCATAAAAGCTATGGAGGAATATAAAATAAAATCTCTTGTTATTGGTGGAGGAGTAAGCGCAAATTCCAGACTTAGAGAAATGATGCAGAGAGAGGCAAAATATAAAAATCTTAAATTATATTTCCCACCTTTAAATTTATGTTCGGATAACGCTGCGATGGTGGCAGGTCTTGGATATAGGCTATACAAAAAAGGTATTCAATCGTTGTTAAATTTTACAGCTAGATTATAACTAAAGGAGAGAGCGTGATTATATTGAACGACACTCAAGTAGTATTGCGTTTATTTCTTGCCGCGGTGCTAGGTGGCATCATAGGTTTTGAAAGAGAAAAACATAATAAAGGGATGGCAGGCCTTAGAACTCATATACTTGTAAGCGTAGGTTCTACGCTTATAATGCTTGTTTCAATACATATATTCGAGATTTACGCAGGCAAAGCTCCTGTGGACCCTGCAAGAATAGCTGCAGGAGTGGTGACAGGTATAGGTTTTTTAGGTGCA
>JAPLMC010000003.1:0-880 GCA_026387215.1 Candidatus Omnitrophota bacterium | reverse complement strand
CTTCCATAAAAGGGCTTACTACAGCAGCTAGTCTTTGGACTGTTTCAGGCATAGGACTGGCGATTGGTTGCGGTTTCTACATAGCTGGCTGGGCAACTGCTGTTATAGCGTTTACCACATTGTATCTTTTAAGAAAATTACCTGTTGAGGAGGAGAAACAATAATAAAGTTTACACTCTGACAATGTTAGTTTTGTAAACTTTATACCGAAAGGGGGGAATTGTATGCTAAAGCGAGATAGGAATGAAAAGAAAATTTTAGAAGTGGACGCCAGCATGCAGGGAACTCTTACATTTAAAGATCCTGTGAATTTAAGGATAAACGGCAGTTTTGAAGGCAAACTTGACACAAAAGGTAGTCTCATAATAGCCGAGAACGCTTCGGTTCGCGCAGATATAAATGGCGATGAAATAATAATAGACGGAAAACTTACAGGTAATATTTTTGCTGCGAATAGCTTAAAGGTCCTTTCAAATGCCCATATAGTAGGCGATATAAACACCCCGACTCTCAGCGTAGAAACAGGCGCGATTATTCATGGGAAATGCCAGATGCTCACAGGAGCTAGTACAAAAGGCGGTATTTTTAATATAGATGAGCTTGCAAAATACTTAGAGGTAGAAGTTTCTAATATACTTGAGTGGGCAAATTCAGGAAAGATCCCTGCTTTTAAAGAAGGTAATGATTGGAAATTTGAACGGCTCAGGATAGAAGAGTGGGTTGCAAAAGAAAAAGCAAAATAAGCACATAAACTTGACCCCTCGCCCATATAAATCTGGGCTCGGGATTCGCTTAAAAGCAAACCGCATAATAAAAAATGCCATGGCTGTAAAGCCGTGGCGCTTCACAAAACTGACATTGTTAGAATGTAAAGATTATG
>JAPLMC010000028.1 GCA_026387215.1 Candidatus Omnitrophota bacterium | reverse complement strand
TTTAGATTGCGACAAAATTTCCGCTTTCGGGAGCATAGTGGGCCTTAATAGAGAAGTAGATCTTAAAACAGCCGAGGCAATAATCAATGCAGGCTTTACGGAATGCATTATAGCGCCTTCATATGAGAAAAAAGCTTTGGGTATTTTAATGGATAAGAAAAACTTACGCTTAATAGAAGTTGGAGAGTTAAAAGACATAGAGAAGGATTATGATTTGAAAAAAGTTGTAGGCGGGCTTCTGATACAAGCTAGAGACGTTTTTCATATAGAAGAGAAAGACTTAAAGGTGGTTACAAAGAAAAAACCTACAAAAGAAGAAATAGCATCTTTGCTTTTTGGTTGGAAAATAGTAAAACATGTCAGGTCAAATGCGATAGTGTTGTCGCAAGGAACAAAGACGGTAGGCGTGGGAGCCGGGCAAATGTCCAGAGTCGATTCAATGGTTATTGCTATAATGAAATCCAAAGGTCTTTCTATAGGCGCTACATGCGCTAGTGACGCGTTTTTCCCGAAAGAAGATGCTATAGAGGAAGCTAAAAAAGCAGGCATAAATAGCATAATCCAGCCAGGCGGATCTATCCGCGATGAACATGTCATAAAAGCATGCGATGATGCCGGGATTAGCATGGTTCTTACCGGTGTAAGGCATTTCAGACATTAATTCTATTTGGTGTCGTATACTTTTCTGTGTGCGGCATCAATTATTATGAATTATAATACTGCAATAGCATATATTAATTCCTTTATAAATTTTGAAAAGATACCAAGATATCAGTATGCCGCTTCATTTAAACCAGAGCGGATAAGAGCTGTTTTAGATGGATTAGGTAATCCTCATAAAGATTTGAATGTTATTCATGTCGCAGGTTCTAAGGGCAAAGGGTCTACATGCGCTATTGCAGCTTATATTTTAAAGGAAGCAGGATATAAAGTTGGCTTATATACTTCTCCTCACCTCATAAATTTTAAGGAAAGAATAAGAATACTTGATGGCTCGAGGCTTAATACTGGAGATGCAAGAGAATTCGAAGGAACTATAAACAATAAAGAATTTATTGAACTTGTTGAAAAAATAAAACCTATCGCGGAAAAGTTCAGAGAGCATAAAACTTTAGACAGAGTATCTTTTTTTGAAATCATAACAGCTTGCGCTTTCTTATATTTTAAAAAAAAACAAGTTGATGTAGCAGTTTTAGAGACAGGGCTTGGAGGAAGGTTGGACGCAACAAATGTTATAATTCCTTTAGTATGCGGGATAACAAACATCAGCCTAGAGCATACAGATAAATTAGGAGATACGTTGGCTGAAATAGCTTATGAAAAAGCAGGGATTATAAAAGACGAGAGGCGAGAGAGTAGAGGACAGAGTTTGGTTATTAGTTCCAGGCAAGAAAAAGAGGCAATAAAAGTAATAAGAAGAGTTTGTAGAAAGAGGGATGCTAAATTATATGAGGTTGGAAAAGATATAAAATATTCTATTTTAAATTCAAGTGAATTGGGCCAGGTTTTTGATTTAGAAGGGCCTGGATATAGGTATAAAAATTTGGAACTAAATTTAATTGGTGCCCATCAAATTGAAAACGCTTCTCTTAGCATAGGAATGCTCAAAGCTATAAATAAGAAAAAATTTTATATAAAAGAGGATGCTATAAAAGGCGGGTTAAAGAAAGTGGACTGGCCTGGGAGGCTGCAGATCATCCAAAGGAATCCTTATATAGTTTTAGATGGTGCGCAAAATCCTGCCAGTATGTTGACATTAGCCTCTTCAGTAAAGAAAATATTCAAATATGAAAAATTGATAAGCATATTTGGGATATCCAGCGACAAGAACATAAGGGGAGTAAGCAATATTTTGAGAGCTTTTAGTGATATAATAATTTTAACAAAGGCTAGCAACAATCCAAGGGCAACAGATATACCTAGGTTAAAAAGCTATTTTCAAAACTCAAGACCTTGTATTGAAAAAAGTAGAGATATAAATGAAGCTGTGCAAAAGGCTTTGAAGCTTGCGAATAAAGAGGATTTGATATTGATTACCGGATCTTTATTTGTAGTGGGCGATGTAATGAAGTGTCTTAAAACTGTGTAAACTTTACCCCTCGCCCAGATAAATCGGGGCGAGGGATTCGCTTAAACGAACCTAAGTAATAAAAAATGCCACAGCTATCCTTCGACAAGCTCAGGATGGTTCGAAAGATGGTGAGCGGAGTCGAACTATAAAGCTGTAAAGCTTCACAAAACTGACATTGTTAGAGTGTAAAGTTTATGAATAATACGATTGTAGCGGTTTCTACTCCTATAGGCGAAGGAGGCATAGGGATTGTGAGATTGAGCGGGAAGGATAGCCTGAAAATCTTAGATAAGATATTTCTGTCCAGAGACGGAAAAAAACCATCAAGATTTAAGACATATACAGTTCACTATGGGCATATTGTTGAAAACTATCAAAGCATGATTTTGACTGTGATGAAGGCTCCTAAAAGTTATACAAAGGAAGACATAGTTGAAATAAATTGCCATAGTGGCATAGCATCGCTTAAGAAGATACTTGATTTATGCTTGATTAATGGAGCAACTCTTGCAGAGCCAGGAGAATTCACTAAAAGAGCATTTTTAAACGGTAGGATTGATATATCCCAGGCAGAGGCAGTGTTGGATATAATAAAAGCAAAGACAGAGCTTTCACTTAAGTCTGCACTGAATAATCTGGAAGGTTTTTTTTCCAAAAAGATAAATGAAACAAGGATAAGCCTGATAGAAGTATACGCTCGCATAGAGGCGTCTATAGATTTTTCAGAAGAAGATCTGCGTGGGGTTATTAGAAAAGATGATATCTTTAAAAGGCTTAATGCTGTAAAAAATGAGATAGAAAAGCTTATATCAAGCTCTAATCAGGGTAAGATTTTACGGCATGGGATAAAGACGGTTATATGCGGGAGTCCTAATGTAGGCAAGTCCAGTCTTATGAACGCTATATTGAAGGAATCTAGGTCTATTGTTACACATATGCCAGGAACCACAAGGGACACAATAGAAGAGATTGTCAATATTAAAGGTATACCTGTTACGCTTGTGGATACAGCAGGCATAACTAACACAGACCATTTGGTAGAAAAAGAGGGAGTAAAGAGGAGTTATATTTATTTAGAAGGCGCAGATCTGATTTTATTGGTTTTAGATCAATCTAGGAAGTTGAATAAAGATGATCTGGATATAATAAATAAAATAAGGGATAATAAAAAGGAAACAATAGTGGTAATAAATAAAGCTGACCTAAAAAATAGAGTAGATATTAAGAGGATTAAAAGATTCTTTCCAAAAAATCCTTTTGTGCGTATATCCGCTTTGAGTTTAAAGGGTATTGATAATCTGGAAAATGAAATCAAGGATATTGTTTGGAAAGGTAAAGCTCCTGGAGCAAATTTTATAGGAGTTTCAAATCAAAGACAATTGGATATCTTAAGGCGCTCTGTTTCAGATATAAAAGAAGCTATAGATGCGCATAAGAGTAAGCTATCAATGGATTGTATAAGCGTTTATGTACGGTCTTCAATAGAAAGCCTGGGAGAAATAACAGGCCATACAATAACAGAAGAAGCTCTGGATAAGATATTTTCAGAGTTTTGTATAGGCAAATAGCGTAACTTAATAAATCGCGCCAGGCGCGCAATGGTAAAGTCAGAGAGAGGAGCGGGAAGATGGACAAGAATAAAATAAAGAAGGCGGTGAGGATG
>JAPLMC010000095.1 GCA_026387215.1 Candidatus Omnitrophota bacterium | reverse complement strand
CTATTGAAGAAAGAGATGTAAAGGCGTTTGACGAAAAAGCTGCTAAAAAACATCTGGAAGAGATTAAAAAAAGAGAGACTGAGAAGCTGCCGTGCGGATGTCCTGGGACTCAGGTAAAATCGCTTAACCCAAAAAGAGCTGGTGGCGCAGAGTGTAGAGTAAAGGGAGAAAAGAGAGAATCTGAACTTATTAACTGGCCGGTGCAACTGAAACTTGTACCCGCGGATGCTCCTTATCTAAAAAATTCTGATTTGTTAATAGCTGCAGATTGTGTGGCGTTTACATACCCTGATTTCCATCAGAATCTATTAAAAGGCAAACCCCTTATTATAGGTTGTCCGAAACTTGACGAAGGAGATTTGTATATAAAAAAGCTTGTGGAAATTTTTAAGAATAACAATCTGAAAAGCATAACAGCGGCGCATATGGAAGTGCCGTGCTGTTTTGGATTAAATCATATAGTCAGCGAAGCAATGAAACTATCAGGTAAGAAGATACTTTTAAAGGAAATCACTATAGGGATCCAAGGTGATATAAAATGAGTTTTTTTGACGGTTGCCCTGGTTCTAAAAGGGTCAAAGAACCTTTTCCTGAGAATATAAAGTGCGCATGTGGCAAAGAAATAGAAATCTGGTCTGATGAAGCAGAAATAATATGCCCTTATTGTAAAAAAAATATAGCCAGATGTTTGCCGGTTTCCTGCCTAGATTGGTGTAGCATGGCAAAAGAATGTATAGGGTCGGAGAAGTTTGAAAAATATAAAAGACATAACAAATAGGATATTATAATTAACCGCGTAGGTTGCCTCCTGCAACCTACGCGGTTGAGGTGGTAAAAAAGGGGGTTAAGATGTTTTGTTATCAATGCGAACAGACAGCAGGTGGAACAGGGTGTACAAAAGTTGGAGTATGCGGAAAGAATGAAGATATACAGAGCCTTCAGGATACATTGTTATTCGGCTTAAAAGGCATTGCCTCGTATGCATATCATGCGAGGGAATTAGGAGCTATAGATAAAGAAGTAGATGCTTTTATGCATGAGGCGTTATTTAAGACAGTTACAAATGTTAGTTTTGACATCAATCAATATATTGAGCTGGTATTAAAGTGCGGAGCTATTAATATAAAGGTAATGGAGCTTTTAGACAAAGCTCATACGGAAAAATTTGGAAATCCAGTGCCTACTGAAGTTGAGACAGGAATAAGAAAAGGCCCTGGCATACTTATTACAGGTCATGATCTCCTAGATCTGTATGAATTATTGAAACAGACAGAAGGAACAGGTATTAATGTATATACGCATGGCGAAATGCTACCTGCTCATGGATATCCTGAGCTTAAAAAATTCAATCATCTGGCTGGCAATTATGGTGGAGCATGGCAAGAGCAGAAAAAAGAATTTAAGGAATTTCCAGGAGCTATTTTAGCAACGACAAACTGTGTTCTAATCCCTCCGGAAAATACTTATCTGGAAAGGTTGTTTACAATAGGGATCACCGGCGTTCCCGGATCAAAGCGGATAGAAAACAGGAAGGATTTTAGTGAGTTGATAAAAAAGGCAAAAGCTCTCCCTGCCTTACAGGATTCTCTTTCCAAGAAGATAATGACAGGGTTTCATCATACAGCGGTTCTGGGCCTGGCGGATAAGATAATAGAGGCGGTGAAATCCGGCAAGATAAAGCGTTTCTTTTTAATAGGCGGATGCGATGGTGCGAAACCGGGCAGAAATTATTACGCTGAGCTTGCGGAGATGGTGCCGAAAGATTGTGTAATTTTGACGCTTGCCTGCGGTAAATATCGCTTCAATAAAATGGATTTCGGAGACATAGACGGCATACCAAGGCTTATGGACGTGGGCCAGTGCAATAATGCTTATTCTGCAATAAAGATTGCAGAGGCTTTAGCAGGAGCTTTTAAAACAGATGTTAATGGTTTGCCATTGACGCTAGTTTTATCCTGGTTTGAGCAGAAAGCAGTTGCAATATTACTCAGTTTGCTATATCTTAATATTAAAGGTATGTATATAGGGCCTACCCCTCCTGCATTTTTGTCAAAGAATGTGTTTAGCCTTCTTCAGGAGAAATTTG
>JAPLMC010000107.1 GCA_026387215.1 Candidatus Omnitrophota bacterium | reverse complement strand
GCAGGCAAGTGATACAGATTGAAGAGAAAAAGAAAAAAGAGAAAAAATAATAATCAGAGGACTGTATAAATGATTAAAATAGCATTAGATGCCATGGGCTCTGACAATGCTCCGTTTTCAGATGTAGAAGGAGCTGTTTTAGCGGCCCACGAATTTGATTATGAAATTATATTAGTTGGGAATGAGAGTTTAATAAAAAAAGAACTCCAGAAACATAAGTCTGTCCCTTCCAATATATCAATACAGCATGCTTCTGAAGTAATAGGTATGCACGAGCAGCCAGTCTTGAGCGTAAGAAAGAAAAGAGATTCATCTATAGTTGTCCTGTGTAATCTTGCAAAAGATAAAAAGGTAGACGCAATAGTAAGCGCTGGCAATACTGGTGCTATGGTATGCGCAGCAACGCTTAAATGCAGGCTTCTTACGGGCATAGAAAGGGCTGGGATAGGAATTGTTATGCCAACTCTTAAAGGTCCCATGGTGATGATAGACGCAGGAGCTAATATAGATGCTAAACCAGCACATCTTTTAAAATACGGCATTATGGCAAGTGCGTATTCAGAGTATATACTTAATAAAAAATCTCCTAAGGTAGGTCTTTTAAACGTAGGCGAAGAAGAATCAAAAGGCACAGGTTTTTTAAAAGAGGCTTATAGTCTTCTTGAATCTTCAGGGCTTAACTTTATAGGCAACGTAGAAGGCAGGGATTTTTTTATAGGCGATTGTGATGTAATAGTCTGCGATGGGCTTGTAGGTAACGTAGCTTTAAAGGTTACTGAAGCAGTTGCTCATGCGTTTGGAGAGATGCTTAAAAAAGAATTAAAGAGCAACTTATTATCAGTATTAGGAGCTATGCTGGCTAAAAACGCTTTGATGTCAATGAAGATAAGACTGGATTAAGCTGAATATGGAGGAGCTCCACTTCTTGGGGTTAACGGCGTATGTATAATAGGATATGGCTCATCAACTCCTAAGGCTATAAAAAACGCTATAAGGGTAGCAGGAGAGGAAGTGGTTAAAAACGTGAATCAACATATAATAGAAACTATAGCTATTAGGGAGGAGCGATAATGGAGTCTTCCGGTATACTTGGTTTAGGTTGTTATTTGCCAGCCAAGAAGCTTACGAATAAAGACTTGGAGAAAATAGTTGATACATCAGACGAATGGATAATGACAAGGACTGGTATCAAGGAAAGAAGAATTGCTCCAAAGGAATTCGCTGCGAGCGATATGGGTGTGGAAGCTGCCAAGAGCGCTATTAAAGACGCAGGATTAAAGCCAGAAGACATAGATTTGATTATTGTCGCTACAGTGACGGCTGATATGGCGTTTCCGTCTACGGCGTGCATTATACAAGATAAAATAGGCGCGATTAACTCAGCTGCATTTGATATAAATGCAGCGTGTTCAGGTTTTGTATTCGGGATAGTTACTGCAAAACAATTCGTGGATTCAGGACTTTATAAAAATGTGTTGGTTATAGGCACAGAAAAGATGACAAATCTTGTTGATTGGACGGATCGCTCTACGTGTGTATTGTTCGGAGACGGAGCTGGTGCTTGCATTGTAGGAAAGAGTAAAGCTAGGCAGATCGTTTCTTATTTTATAGGCTGCGATGGTTCAGGCAGTAATCTTTTAAGGCTTCCAGCAGGAGGCTCTAGGACTCCCACAACAGAAGAGACTGTTAAAAATAAGCTTCATTTTTTGAAAATGGAAGGCAATGAAGTTTTCAAACTTGCGGTAAAGGTAATGGCCGACGCTGCAAATAAGGCGATTACAAAAGCAGGGCTTTTATGCAGTGAAATAAATTTATTAATACCTCATCAGGCAAATATAAGGATATTGATGGCTGTTGCAAAAAAGATGGGTTTGCCAGAAGAAAAGATTTTTTTAAACATAGAAAAATATGGCAATATGTCATCAGCTTCTACAGCAGTTGCGTTGGCAGAGGCGAATAGAGAGCAGAGGATCAAAAAGGGCGATATTGTTGCGCTTGTTGCATTTGGATCAGGGTTAACTTATGGAGCAGTGGTAATAAAATGGTAAATAACCGCGTAGTCCGCCAAAGTTCTGTGGCGGACTACGCGGTTGGGGTGGTTTAATGAATAAAATATGTTTTATTTTTCCAGGCCAAGGTTCACAATATGTTGGCATGGGAAAAAATTTATATGACAGTCTCCCTGAATCTAAGAATATTTTTGACCAGGCAGAAAAAAATTTATCAGGATTAGATCTGAAGAAACTTTGTTTTGAAGGCCCGATTGAGAAATTGACTGAGACGGCTAATAGCCAGGTTGCGATACTTGTGACTAGCATTGTTGCGCTGGAGGCATTGAAGATAAGATATAGAGCAGAAGGGATAGAAGATACGGTTAGATCGTGCGCAGGATTAAGTCTTGGCGAATATAGTGCTTTGGTCGCGAGCAATGCATTAGAATTTCAAGACGCTGTACGGTTAGTAAGGCGAAGAGGGGAATTAATGGAAGCTGCGGCTAGAAATAATCCCGGCACTATGGCGTCTATTTTGGGGATTTCCGCAGAGAGCCTAAAAGAAGTTTGCAGGGAAACTGGAGCTGAAATAGCCAATCTTAACTCGCCTGGCCAGATAGTTAT
>JAPLMC010000070.1 GCA_026387215.1 Candidatus Omnitrophota bacterium | reverse complement strand
GTCATCAGCATAATGATCAATGAAGAAGACCATCTGCGCATGCAGGTCATGAAATCAGGTTTTAATTTAAAAGAGGCGTGGCAGATAATAAATGACATAGATACTGAATTAGGGAATTCTTTGGATTTTGCGTATTCCGTGGATTTTGGATATCTCACAGCTTGTCCTACAAATACAGGGACTGGCATGAGGGCATCTGTAATGCTGCATTTGCCTTCGCTTGTGATGACAAAACAAATCGGAAAAGTACTGCAGGCGATAACAAAGTTGAGTTTGACTGCGCGCGGCCTTTATGGAGAAGGGACAGAGGCGAGCGGCAATTTTTTCCAGATATCAAATCAGGTATCTCTGGGGCATAAAGAAGAAGACATAATCGATAACATAGACAGGATTATAAAACAGATAGTAGACCACGAGCAGAGCGCGAGAGAAACGCTTCTTCTGCAAAATAAAGAAGCTCTGGAAGACAGAATATGGCGGGCCTATGGGACGTTGAAAAGTGCTCATATAATAACAAGCACAGAGACCATAGACCTTCTTTCTCTTGCAAGGCTGGGCGTCGATTTGGGCGTAATAAAACAGGCAGATAGGACTCTTATAAATGAGCTTTTTGTGGTAACTCAGCCTGCGCATCTTCAAAAACTGGAAAAGAAAAAACTTAGCCCTAATCAGAGAGATGTTAAGAGAGCGGAGATTATTAGAGAGAAGTTAGGAGTGAGCGGTAAGTGATAGATTAAGAATTATTCTAGATAATTTAACTTAAATGGAGGAATGAGTCATGTTTAACAGATTTACAGAACGCGCGAGAAAAGTAATAATTTTAGCAAAAGAAGAGGCAAAGAGGTTTAATCATGATTATATAGGCACAGAGCATATTTTATTGGGTCTTATAAGAGAAGGCGAAGGCGTAGCTGCGGTCGTGCTTCAAAAATTGGGAGTTAATTTACAGCAGATACGCATGGAGATAGAAAAGATTGTAAAACCAGGCCCGCCTACGGTTGTCTCAGGCGATATACCGTTTACTCCCACAGCTAAAAAAGTTATAGAACTTTCAAGTGAAGAGGCGAGGTCTTTAGGCCATAACTATATAGGCACAGAGCATATTTTATTGGGTCTTATAAGAGAAGGCGAAGGCGTTGCATCCCAGGTGTTGGTAAATCTTGGGCTTGATCTTAATAAAGTAAGAGAAGAGATAGCTGAGCTTTTAGGTTCTAATATACAGCCTGGTTTTGGAACAGCTCCTCAGCCAGGACAGGCTCAAGCAGCTGGGCATGTTCCGCACCAGAAAGCAGGCTCTAAAACTCCTGCGCTTGATGCATTTGGTAGAAACCTTACCCAGCTTGCGCGTGATAATAAACTAGACCCTGTAATAGGGAGAGAGAGCGAGATAGAAAGAGTTATACAGATACTTTCAAGGCGCACGAAAAACAATCCAGTGCTTTTAGGCGAAGCAGGAGTTGGGAAAACAGCAATAGTAGAAGGCCTTGCGCAAAATATAGTGAAAGGCGATATTCCGGAGGTATTGAAAGATAAAAAAGTGATAATACTGGATCTTGCGCTTATGGTAGCTGGCACAAAATACAGAGGTCAGTTTGAAGAGAGAATAAAAGCAGTAATGGATGAAATAAAAAGGTCTGAAAATGTAATTATTTTCATAGATGAATTACATACGCTGGTTGGAGCAGGAGGAGCAGAAGGCGCGATAGACGCTTCAAATATCCTAAAGCCAGCTCTTTCAAGAGGCGAGATACAGTGTATAGGAGCAACCACTTTGGATGAGTACAGAAAACACATAGAAAAGGATGCTGCGCTTGAAAGGCGTTTTCAAACCATTATGGTTGACCCACCCAGCGTTGAGGAAACAATTAAAATACTGAAAGGTCTTAGGGATAAATATGAAGCTCATCATAGAGTTGAAATTACAGATTCTGCAATAGAAGCTGCAGCGAAACTTTCAGATAGATATATTTCAGGAAGATTTTTGCCTGACAAGGCTATAGATCTAATAGATGAAGCGGGCGCAAAAGCCATGCTTTCTATTATGACTGCTCCGCAAGAAATAAAAAATATGGAGAGCGACATAGAAAATATTCATAAAGAAAAAGATTCCGCGATAAAAAATCAGGATTTTGAAAAGGCTGCTAATCTTAGGGACGAAGAGAAGAAGTCGCGCGCCAGACTGGATAAAACGCGCGAGGAATGGAAAAAATCCAGGATGGAAGCTAGGCCAAAGGTTGATGAGGAATTGATTGCTAATATGGTTTCAAAATGGACAGGCATACCTATTTTTAGGCTTGAAGAAAAAGAGTCTGAAAGACTCATGAAGATGGAAAGTGAGCTGCACAATAAAATAATTGGCCAGGACGAGGCTATAAGCGCTATTGCCCATGCAGTCAGGCGTTCGCGCGCAGGCATAAAAGACCCAAAGAGGCCGATAGGTTCTTTTATATTTCTTGGACCTACAGGCGTAGGAAAAACACATTTAGGTAGAGTGCTTGCGGAATTTATGTTCGGCGATGAAAATGCTCTTATACAGATTGATATGTCCGAGTACATGGAGAAATTTAACGTTTCAAGGCTTGTAGGAGCTCCTCCTGGATATGTTGGCTATGAAGAAGGCGGACAGCTTACGGAAAAAGTCAGACGTAGGCCTTACTCAGTTGTACTTTTAGATGAAATAGAAAAGGCCCACCCGGATGTATTTAATATCCTGCTGCAGGTTCTTGAAGACGGACGTCTTACAGACAGTTTCGGCAGAAAGGTGGACTTTAGAAATACTATACTTATCATGACGTCCAATGTCGGAGCGGAGATATTTAGGAAGAATGGCTCCCTTGGTTTTAAATCAGAGTCCCAGGAAGTTACTTATAAGGATATGAAAGAAAGGCTTCTGGATCAGGTTAAAAAAACATTTAAACCTGAATTTCTAAACAGGATTGACGATACAATAGTGTTTCATCCGCTTACAAAAGATGATCTCTACAAGATTATAGAAATAGAAATGGAAGAAGTAACTGCTAGGCTGAAAGAGCAGACTGTGGATATAGTCCTTGACCAGTCAGCGAAAGATTTTCTGATAGAAAAAGGCTTTGACCCTGTTTTCGGAGCAAGGCCTTTAAAGCGCACCATACAAAGATTTTTGGAAGATCCTTTAGCGGAAGAGATGATTTCAAAACGCCTTATAAAAGGAAAGCCTGTAAAGGTGTCCGCTGAAAACGGAAAGCTTGTATTGAAAGAATAAAAAAAGGAAACTATTATACCGTTGAATTATAGAAATCGTAATCTAAAAATAGTAGCATTGACTGCAATTTTAATATTTGTTGTTATAGTTAGCGCCAGGGCCGTAGATCTTGGAATTGATAAAGCTGTTTCTTTGAATTTCTATTTTCGTGACAATGAAAAATTAATTTCAGAATTAAAAATAGACAAACTGAATATTAAAGACATAGTCTTGTCCGGTAATTTTATTTTAAAAGCCAAGACATTGAAGGATGGCCTGACAGGCAAACTTTATTCCAGCAATATAACTCTCGATTCCAGGATTTTGCCGGATTTAAAGATATTTTTCAAACTTACAAAGGATGAGCTGAAGATATATTCCATGAATTTTGGAAAATCCTATCGTTTAAGAGGCACTGTAAGTTTAAAAGAACCGTTTGAAACGAATATTTGTTTTGAAATACTCAGAGCGAATCTTAGAGATATTGCGATAGCAACAAAGGCAAAAAGGCCCGGCGTTGTGACTGGCGTTATGAACGGCGTTTTCAATATAAAAGGCCCGATCAATAACCTCCAGTCAGCTGGCTTTATAGGAGGTAGATCCGGCAAGATAGGCCCTATTTGGTATGATTCTGCTGATATAAGAATCCATGGCATGGGCCCTATAATCAGCATAGTGAGTTCTAATATTAAACAAGCTCAGGCTACTTTTACAATGGAAGGCTATATAGATCTGAGAAATATTGCGGGTTCTGATTTACTAAGTTACATGAAACTGAAGTCTGACATGAAAACAATAGTGTGGGATGGATGGGATATAAGCAAAGATGGCTCTGACAGCATTAAAATGATTAAAGATATCGGAGAGAAAGTATCAGTCGGATTTAAGACATTTGCCAGAGAAGAGTTGCTTCCTTATCAAAAAAGGGAAAATCTAGACGAAATGAGCCTGGAATATAAGTTGGATAATGGCCAGATATTTCAGATGAAATTAAAAGAGAACGAAGAATTTTTTGGCGTAGAGCACAAGAAAATATTTTGAGGTGTATTTATGAGAGAGTGGATAAATAATCTTGGGATAAAAGCGCTTAATTTTTTTATTTATATAGGTGGCACATTTAATTTGACTGTAGGCACTGTATTTCAGGTATTTGTACGCCCTCTCAGAAAAAAAGAATGTTTTATCCAGATGTATAAGATAGGCGTTATGAGTTTTCCTATAGTTTTTATGGTAGCGTTTTTTACAGGAATGGTGCTGGCGCTTCAGAGCGCATATCAGTTGACAAAAATGAATGCTCAGATGTACATATCTAGCCTTGTGGCGCTTTCTATGCTAAGAGAGCTGGGCCCGGTTTTAACAGCGCTTGTTATTGCCGGAAGAGTAGGTGCAAGTATTACCGCGGAACTTGGGACAATGAAGGTGAGCGAGCAGATAGACGCCTTGAGGACTCTTGCAGCAAACCCTGTGAAATATCTTGTTGTGCCGAGATTTCTTGCGCTATGCATTATGCTTCCTTTGTTAACGGTTTACGCTGATTTTGTAGGCATAATAGGCGGGTATGTAATAGGCGTTTATAAACTTCTGATAGGCTCTACCATATATTGGAAGATGACGTTTGATACGCTTGCGTTCAAGGATTTGTTTACAGGACTTTTCAAGTCTTTTATATTTGCGATAATTATATGCATAGTTTCATGCTATGAAGGTTTTATTACAGAAGGCGGGGCTGAAGGCGTAGGAAAAGCGACAACACGTTCTGTCGTAATTTCATTTTTATTTCATATTTCCATAGAGGAGTAAACCACCTCAACCTACGCGGTAACCGCGTAGGTTGAGGTGGTTTAGGTAGAAAAAAATGAGAATATTGGGGATAGATCCAGGGCTTGGGATTACAGGTTATGGGCTTATAGATTCATGCGGGAGCGATGTTAGATTGGTAGAGGCTGGCATTATAAGGTCTAAAGCAAAAGATAAAATGGAAAAACGACTGGAAGGCATTTATAAAAAAATCATCAATTTAATAAAGGATACGGCACCTGATGTAGTGGTGCTGGAAGAACTGTTTTCTCATTATAAACATCCGAAGACTTCTATACTGATGGGTCATGCCAGAGGCGCGATATGTCTTGCGGTTGAGCATCAGAATGTTTCGCTTGTTAATTACCCCACTACGAAAATAAAAAAGGCGATTACCGGACATGGTAGGGCTTCAAAGGAACAGATGCAGAGGACTGTTACAAGCTTATTGGGGTTAAAGAATCCGCCTGAACCATTTGATGTTACTGATGCTTTGGCTCTTGCGATTACGCATGCAAACATATGGGGGCATAGGAATGATTTGCAGAATTTCAGGTAAGCTAGTAGAGAAAAAAGAAGATTCAATAGTGCTGGAAGCGAATGGGATATGCTATGAAGTGTTTATTCCCGGCGCTGTAATGCAGTGTCTTGAAAACAGCATGCAGCCTGATAAGCCTATTTCTCTTATTACGTATCATTATTTTCAGTTGGAACCCTCCAAGGGGTTTCAATGTTTGATAGGTTTTCTAAACGAAATAGAAAAAGAATTTTTTGAAAAGTTTATAACAGTTTCCGGGATTGGGCCAAAGGCTGCGGTAAGGGCGTTAAAGATGCCAATATCTATGATTGCCAGGGCAATTGATATGGCTGATGTACCTTTTTTAAAGTCCCTGCCTGGCATTGGAGAGCAGAGGGCAAGAGAGATTGTTGCAAAACTTCAGGGCAAGGTTGGAAAATTTGGACTTATACAGGATGCTAGAACTGGAGTTGAAGCCTTTACGCTTAAGCATGGAATAGAAGAAGAAGCGATGGGTGTTTTATTGCAGCTTGAGTATAAAAAAATTGAAGCCAAAAACATGTTGGACGAGGCATTAAAACGCAACCCGGATATAGAAACAGCAGAAGATCTTTTAAACGAGGTATATAAACAGAGGTCTAAAAAATAGCGGAGGGTGCGCTAGCGCACCAAGGCATTTGATACGTCAGTTTAAAGTTTTTACTGGTGTTCTGTGCTTTGATACGCCGGTGCTCTATAATAATGCCTAAGAATGAACCAAAAGATGATCGCGAACGATTAATTATAGGCCAGGAAGCGGAAGAAGAAGTAGTATTTAATATTTCTTTGAGGCCTGATAATCTGAAAAATTTTGTAGGCCAGAAACATGTAGTTGAAAACATAAATATCGCAATAAAGGCTGCGAAACAAAGAAAAGAAGGGCTTGAACATGTTTTGCTTTCAGGCCCACCTGGTTTAGGAAAGACAACCTTGGCCCATATTATAAGCCACGAGATGGGCTCCAAGATAACCGCTACCTCAGGCCCTGCAATAGAAAGGGCAGGGGATCTAATAGGCATCCTTACTAATCTAGGCGAAGGCGATATACTTTTTAT
Source organism: Candidatus Omnitrophota bacterium (assembly GCA_026387215.1). Lineage (GTDB taxonomy): Bacteria > Omnitrophota > Gorgyraeia > Gorgyraeales > Gorgyraeaceae > UBA10183. The sequence goes on along the minus strand of JAPLMC010000070.1, from coordinate 2,357 downwards.
TGACGAGATTCACAGGCTTTCAAAGGTTGTTGAGGAATTTATTTATCCTGCCATGGAAAATTATCAGATAGATTTTCTTATAGATAAAGGGCCTTATGCAAAGACCATAAAGTTCAATTTAAAGAGATTTACACTAATCGGCGCTACAACCCGCGCAGGATTATTGAGCGCGCCTTTAAGGGGCAGATTTGGCATGTTTTATCACCTTGAATTCTATGAAGCGGAAGATCTTGTAAAAATAATAGAGCGTTCCGCAGAGCTTTTAAGTATTCCGCTTGATAAAGACGCAGCTGTTGAGATTGCAAATCGTTCACGCGGCACCCCTCGCGTAGCTAACAGGCTCTTAAGAAGGGTAAGGGATTATAGTGAAGTAAAAGGTAATAAAAAAATAGATAAAGAAATTGCCGTTGCAGGCCTTGCAGCGCACAGAATAGACGCTGCAGGCCTGGATGAAATAGATAGAAAAGTTATTAAGGCTATAATTGATTTTTATGATGGCGGGCCAGTGGGCATAGAATCGCTTGCTGCGACATTGAATGAAGAGAGTGATACCATAGTAGACGTGGTAGAGCCTTTTTTATTAAAGATAGGATTTTTGAAGCGCACGCCGAGAGGTAGGGAAATTACAAAGCTTGCGTATGATCATTTGAAAATAGCGTATAAGAAAGAGTCGCAAAAAGAATTATTCTGACATTATGATAGAAATTATAAATCTTTCAAAAACATTTACTCGCTCAAAAGTCCTGAATAATCTTAACCTTATTATAAATTCAGGAGAGAGAATTGTTATAATAGGCCGTTCAGGCTGCGGGAAAAGTGTGCTTTTAAAGCACATAATAGGGCTTATAAAGCCTGACATGGGCCAGGTTATTATAGACGGTAATGATGTGACAAGGCTTGAGGAATACGAGATGGATAAACTTAGGCTTAGTTTTGGAATGCTTTTTCAGGGCGCTGCTTTATTTGACTCAATGACAGTGGGCGAGAATGTGGGATTTACATTGAAGGAGCATACTAATGCGTCTGTAAAAGAAATCCAGAAAAAGGTGGCTTATTCTCTGGAGCTCGTGGGTTTAAAAGGCATAGAGAAGCTTATGCCTAGCGAGCTGAGCGGAGGAATGAGAAAAAGAGTAGGGCTAGCTAGAGCGATTTGCAATAATCCAAAAATTATATTATACGACGAGCCGACTACTGGTTTGGATCCAATAATGGCAGATGCTATAAATAACTTAATTATAGATTTGAATAATAAATTAAATGTAACTTCCATAGCTGTTACTCATGACATGGTCAGCGCTTTTAAGATAGCTGACAGGATAGCGATGCTATACAACGGAAAGATTATAACGATCGGTACCCCGGATGAGATCAAGAATACAAAAGATCCAATAGTGAAACAGTTTATAACAGGAGCTGCAAAAGGTCCAATAACAGAAGATGCATAAATATAAAGTCATATAGAAGATTAATGGTAGCACCCTACGTTAACTAGGAGGATATAATGTTTACAAGGATGAATTTTGAGCTAAAGGTGGGCATATTTATTTTTATAGGCATAGTAATACTTTCCGTAATAATATTTTCTATAGGCAACTTTTATAGCGTCAAGCGCGGATATAACCTTGACGTAGTTTTTAGCTTTGCAAATGGCATAGGAGTAGGCGCGCCTGTGCGTTATTCAGGAGTCCAAGTGGGCGAGGTGCAGGAGATAAAGATCTATTTTGATGAAAACGAAAAAAAGCCCCTTGTTAAACTGACTGTCTGGGTATCTCAAGATACATGGATTAATGAAAATGCAAAGGCGTCTATTAATACGCTGGGGCTTTTGGGCGAAAAATATCTGGAGATTTCTCCTGGCACCAGGGACGTAAGGCTTCTGCAAAAAGGAGATGTGCTGAGAGGGAGCGATCCTGTATCTACAGAAGAGCTTGCCAGGGGCACTAAGGAGCTTATAGAGAAAATAGCCAATCTTACAGAATCTCTAAATAAGATTGCTGGAGATGATAGCTTGAGAGCGTCTTTAAAAACTACGTTTAATAATATAGAAGCGCTGAGTGGAGACTTGAGGGACTTTTTGTCTTCTGCCAAACAGGGAAAAGGTACTATTGGAAGGCTTATGTCTGATGATATGCTATACAAGCATACCGATGAGTTGATACTGGATATAAAAGAACACCCATGGAAGCTTTTATTTAAGCCGCCAGAATCTAGAAAAAAGAAATAATAAATTAGCAATAGGCTGTAAGAAAAACTTATAGCTTAAAGCTGTTATAATATAGAAGGGAGTTTATCCTATGACTTTAACATTTATAAGGATATTTTTTGTCATACTTAGCATAGTAATAGGTTTTCAAGTA
>JAPLMC010000087.1:4996-5679 GCA_026387215.1 Candidatus Omnitrophota bacterium | reverse complement strand
CAAAAGTTTTTTCTGTTCTGAGCTCAGGCGTGTAGGCGTTTCCACTGCTACTGTCATAAGCTGGTCGCCCATGCCATAACCGCGTAGATTCTTCACACCTTTTCCGCCCAGTCTAAACACCCTGCCTGATTGAGTTCCTTCAGGAATACGCATCATTACATTGCCTGTCAAAGTAGGAACTTCTATTTCTCCGCCAAGAGCAGCCAGAGTAAAGCTAATAGGCATTTCGCATATTATATCATAACCATGCCTCTTGAATATAGGGTGCTCTTTTACATTTATATAAATATAAAGGTCTCCAGGCTGGCCACCGCCTCTTGAACCAGCATCTCCTTCTCCCTGAATGCGCAAACGTAAGCCTGTATCAACGCCCGCAGGAATAGTTACCTCTATCTTTTGAGTGTTTCTGACTTTACCAGATCCATCACATTTAGAACATGGGTTTTTTATAGTAGAGCCTTCTCCTCTACATTTTGGACAAGACTGGGAAACATTTATAAAACCTGCTGAATATAAAACCTGGCCCCTGCCGTTGCAGGTAGGGCATTCTGTTTTTTTAGTGCCTGGCTTAGCGCCGGAACCGCTGCAGGCATCGCATACCACCTGCCTTGGAACATTTATAGTTTTTTTAACTCCGAACACTGCTTCTTCAAAAGGTATCTCAATTTCATATTCAAGGTCTC
>JAPLMC010000087.1:3294-4956 GCA_026387215.1 Candidatus Omnitrophota bacterium | reverse complement strand
GCAGGGCCGCGACTCCGCCTATGTCCGGAACCACCGAACATTCCACCAAGAATCTCCTCAAACATATCTCCGCCAACGCCCATATCTTCAAATATACTTGAAAAATCAGCATTTTTAAATATATCTTCGGATGAATACTTGGAGTCGATGCCTGCGTGGCCAAACTGGTCATACTGGCTTCGTTTCTGAGAATCAGAAAGAACTGCATATGATTCCGATATCTCTTTAAATCTTTCCTCAGCTTCTTTTTTCTTATCAGGCGTAACTCTGTCAGGATGGTGTTTAAGCGCAAGATTTCTATACGCCTTTTTAATATCATCCGCGCTAGCGCCCTTCTGTACCCCTAATATTTCGTAGTAGTCACGCTTTGTAGTCATCTTTTAGTAACCAAGAACTCATAATCTTGACAAAACTGACATTGTCAGATTGTCAAGATTATGTATTAATGAGAGTATACTTATTTTTATTTTTCTTTGAACTCGGCGTCAATGACGTCATCCCCACCTTTTTTAGCCTGGTTTTCATTGCCATCGGTACCTGCCTCAGCTGCTCCTGGGCCAGCTGCGCCTGCATCTTGCGCTCCTGGCTGGCCAGGCTTAGCTTGCTTTGCCTGAGCGGATTTATAAACTTCTTCCGCTAATTTATGCGCAGCTTGGGTAAGATCTTCCATTGATTTTTTAATATTTTCAACGTTCGTGCCTTTTAGCGCCTCTTTAAGGTCGGAGAGCTTTCTTTCGATATTCAGCCTGTCGTCCTGACTAACCTTGTCGCCGAAATCTTTCAAGGACTTTTCAACGGAATAGGCAAGCGTATCTGCCTGATTCTTTATTTCTATTTCTTCTTTCTTCTTTTTATCCTCATCAGCAAATTGCTCGGCCTGTTTCACCATCTTATCTATCTCGTCTTTTGAGAGTTTGGTTGAAGCAGTGATTTTAATAGTCTGCTCTTTACCAGTGCCAAGATCTTTGGCGCTGACATGTACAATCCCGTCTTTATCAATGTCAAAGCTTACCTCTATCTGCGGAACGCCCCTTGGAGCGGAAGGAATTCCTACCAGGTCAAATCTTCCAAGCTCGGTATTGTCACTAGCCATCTTGCGCTCGCCCTGAAGAACCCTAATGGTAACCGCTGTCTGATTATCCGCCGCGGTTGAAAATACCTGGCTCTTTTTAGTAGGGATAGTGGTGTTGCGCTCTATGAGAGTTGTACAAACTCCTCCTAGAGTCTCTATACCCAAAGAAAGCGGGGTTACGTCCAGAAGAAGGACCTCTTTTGTGTCTCCTTTTATAATAGACGCCTGGATTGCCGCGCCAAGCGCGACGCATTCCATCGGGTCCACGCCGCGTTCAATCTTTTTGCCTACGTAATCTTCCAGAAATTTCTGCACAATAGGCATCCTGGTAGGGCCGCCGACCATGATAATTCTGTCAATATCCTTCGTGGAAAGACCTGAATCCTTTACTGCCTGCTCAATAGGCTGTTTGCATCTGTCAACAATAGGCTTAACAAGGTCTTCAAGCTTTGCCCTTGATAAAGACATGGTAAGATGTTTAGGGCCGTTGGCATCCGCAGTTATAAAAGGCAGATTTAAATCTGTCTGCACAGTGCTTGAAAGCTCTACTTTTGCTTTTTCAGCCGCTTCTCTTATGCGCTGCATTGCCA
>JAPLMC010000087.1:0-3289 GCA_026387215.1 Candidatus Omnitrophota bacterium | reverse complement strand
TCCTGTCGTTCTTTAGATCCACGCCGGTTTCTTTTTTAAACTGATTGGTAATGTAATCTACAAGCACATTATCCATATCTGTGCCGCCGAGCTGAGTGTCACCGCTCGTAGATTTTACTTCAAAACCACTGGCCTTGTGCTCTTTTTGATACCACATATCCATAATGGTAACATCCAACGTGCCGCCCCCAAGATCAAAAACCATTATCTTTAAATCATTTTCCGCTTTATCCAAGCCATAAGCGAGACATGCTGCAGTAGGCTCGTTTATTATCCTTAAAACCTTCAGGCCTGCGATCTCTCCTGCATCTTTTGTAGCCTGGCGCTGGTTATCATTGAAATAAGCCGGGCATGTGATAACAACGCCGTCAACCTTATCTCCTAAATAAGCCTCTGCGTCCTGTTTTATTTTCTGCAGGATAAATGCGGAGATCTGCTGAGGAGTATATTCATTCCCATAGGCCTTGAATTTGTAGTCAGTGCCCATCTTTCTTTTGGCAGCATAAATAGTGCCTTCCGGATTCATGGCTGCTTGACGCCTGGCAGGCTCGCCTACGAGTTTTTGGCCGTCTTTAGTAAACGCAACAAACGACGGAAAAGCTTTTCCGCTGGCCACGCCTGCGCCTTCTGCGCTCGGAATTATGGTAGGTCTGCCGCCCTCCATTACCGATGCTGCTGAGTTAGATGTTCCTAAATCTATTCCTATAACTTTTGCCATAACACACCTCCCAAATTTTGCGAAGCAAAATTTGATCCCGAACCGCCATAATTCTCAAATATATGCGGCGAGAGACTTTTGTCCTTCGCTACTTGTTTTGTGAAACAAAATTTTATCCCGAGTCCCTCGTCGCACCATTTTTACTTGTGGTAACTTAGAACGATGGACCTACTCTTTATTTGCCTTCCCCTCTACTTCACTCTGGGCTTCCTTTGGTCGTTTTGCGACTTTTACCTTAGACGGCCTTATGACGCGACCATTAAAGGTATATCCTTTTTGAAATTCTTCTACCACATAATCTTCAGGATGCTTATCCGTCTCTTCCTGCATCATTGCTTCGTGTTCATTAGGATTAAAAAGCTTGCCCTCTGCTTCTATTTCCTTAAGGCCTTTTTGTTTCAGAAACTCTTTAAAGTCCTTATATATCATTTCTATACCTTTATATAGCACTTCAAAATCGTGCTTAATCTTGCCAGCCTCTACTGCTCTTTCAAAATCGTCCAATATCTGCAAGATTTCCGAGATAATTTCCTCATTGGCAAATTTTATGAATTCTATTCTTTCCTTTTCAAGCCGCTTTTTATAATTGTCAAAATCCGCCTGGAGCCTGAGTAGCCTGTCAAAATACTCATCAAATTTCTTTGCCTTATCTTCCAGAGCCTTGAATTCTTCAGCGGTCAGAAGTATTTTATTCTTTTTTGTCTCTTTTGATTCCTGTTCGTGATCGTGTTTGTGTTCAGCCAAGATTTTCTAATTCCTTTCCGAGTTCATGCGAAATATATTTCAGAACAGACATAACCTTCCCGTATTCCATTCTAGTAGGCCCTATCGCAGCAATCGCGCCTATTATTGTATCATTAACCTTATAGTTGCAGGTAACTACCGAAAAATCTCGTATCTCGCTATTTATATTTTCTTTTCCGATGTGGATCTTTATACCCTCGAACTCCATATCTTCATTTAAAAGATTCAAAAGGCCTTTTTTATCCTCACACGCCCCTAAAAATAACCTTGCCTTTTTAACATCAGTAAACTCTGGATGCGCCATTATACATGCTGCGCCTTCAAAATACAAGTGATCATCTGTCTTGAATAAGCCTGGAATCGACAAAATATCCATAGCCTGCTTCAAAAATGTGTAAAACGAATCTCTTTCTTCAAGTAATTTACGAGTAAGATATGATTTTATATCTCCGAGAAATACGCCTTCTAATTCACTATTTAAAAATTCCGTTATGCGGGTAAGTTCCTGCTTCGTAAAATGTTCTTCTAAATCCATTATAGAATTTTTCACAAAGCCTGAAGTAGTAATAATAACTGCTAGGATCTTGGAATCATCTATATAGAAAAGCTCTATGTGCTTAAAAATGCTTCTTTTTAGCCTGGGCGTAAGGACTATTCCGACAACATTTGTCATGATGCTTATGGCTTTTGAGGCGTTCTGCATTATGTATTCGATATCATTGCCTGAATGGTGAATAAGCTTATTGATAATGGATTCCTCTTCCTTTGTTAGGTGTTTTGGTTCCAGCAAAGAATCTACATAAAATCTATAACCTTTGTCAGTAGGGACTCTTCCCGCAGAAGTATGCGGCTGCATAATTAATTCCATTTCTTCCAGGTCAGCCATTACATTACGTATAGTTGCAGGGCTTATGGTATATCTGAATCTCTGGGAAATAGCCCTGGAACCGACAGGCGTAGCAGTATCCACATAAGATTCAACTATCGCGCCTAATATAGTTTTACGTCTGGATTCCATATCAACATGTTTCATAATACGCCCCTTGCACTTCTAAAGTATATTAGCACTCTACCACTTAGAGTGCTACATGTCAACAAAAATCTTTCTCTGATTTATTTTAAGTTATAAGAAATGCTTGGGACAGACCAGGACAACACCACCTTAACCTACGCGGTTACCGCGTAGGTTAAGGTGGTAGTATATCTGCTGAACCAAGCGAAAATCTACGTGTGGAGCGCGAAGTCCGCCACGCTGTGGCAAAAGAGCGTATTTTTGAAGACCTGCCAGGCTAGCAAGAACCTGTTATTATAATTCTACCTAACATTGAAATTATTACAAAACTTTTTTCAATTTTGAGTTATAAAAAATGCTTGAGGCGGACTGGGACAGTCGCTTCCAGGTAAACTGATTCAGGCTTGTCTTCTCTATAGTTAACTTTGCCGTTCTCGTAAATTAAATTTACTCTATCCATCCTGTTGTTAGGTATCTCTATTTTAATTTCCGTGACAAGGCCTGACAAAAGAACTTGTATTTTATCTATAAGGCTTGCCATACCATCGCCTGTCAGGGCGGATACGAAAACAGAGTTTTGGAAATCTTTTTTTAGACAAGCTATGCGATCAGGGTTATTTACGCAGTCGATCTTATTCAGGACATTTATGATAATCTTATCTTCCGCTTTTAATTCCTTTAATACCTTATATACAGCCTCATCCTGTTCATGAATTTTTTCGTTTGAGGCATCCAAGACATGTAAAAGTATATCAGCTGTCCTTACCTCTTCAAGCGTGGATTTAAAAGCCTCTACGAGATGATGCGGAAGATTA
>JAPLMC010000024.1:8406-10531 GCA_026387215.1 Candidatus Omnitrophota bacterium | reverse complement strand
CAAGTAGGATCGTTTGTACACCCAGGCGTGGATAATTTTAGCATACTAGGAGCCTTGGCAGGTTTTTTGATGTCTGTACTTATAATTATTCTTGAATTTACCATGAGAAAAGTGTCTGTAAGAGGTCTTTCGTCCGCTGTTTTCGGATTATTGTTTGGGCTTATAATGGCTAAATTAGTATCTGACACCTTATCACTCATTTCTCTAGACAAGAATCTGGTATATTCTTTGCGCGTTGTTCTTACGCTTGTATTCTGTTACCTCGGCATGATTATGGCAATGCGCGGCAAAGATGAGTTTAATATAGTAGTTCCATATGTTAAATTTTCAAGGCAGGATCAGAATGATGAAATGATACTCTTGGATACAAGCGTTATTATAGACGGCAGGATTGCAGATATATGTAAAACAGGTTTTTTGGATGGAAAATTTATAGTGCCGCGTTTTGTGTTAAATGAATTGCAACAGATAGCTGACTCTTCTGATTCCCTGAGGCGCGAGCGAGGAAGAAGAGGCTTGGATATACTTGGGAAACTACAGAAGAGTGCTAATATAGATATTAAAATACACAATGACGATTTTGAGGATATGAAAGAAGTTGACCTGAAGCTTGTGAAGTTGGCAAAGGTGCTGGGCGCAAAAATATTTACCAATGATTACAACCTGAACAAGGTTTCAGAGATACAGGGCATTAGGGTATTGAATGTAAATGAGCTTGCCAATGCTTTAAGGCCTGTGGTTTTACCTGGAGAAATAATGGAGGTAAGGCTTATCAAAGAAGGCAAAGAATATAATCAAGGGGTCGGGTATCTGGAGGATGGGACAATGATAGTTGTGGATAACGGCAGGAGATTAATAGGCCAGAACGTGCATGTGGTTGTAGGAAGCGTGCTTCAAACAGCAGCTGGTAGAATGATATTTGGAAAGTTACAGGAGAATAATAAGACTCGGCCTTGAACATAAGATCGGGTCTTGTGAATATATGAAAGTAGCAGCCATTGTCCCTGCGGCAGGCGCAGGCACTAGATTAAAATCAAGGACGCAAAAACCCTATATAAATCTTGGTGGTAAACCCATACTTGCTAGAACCTTGATAACGCTTTCCAGAAACAAAGATATAACCGAGATATTGGTCAGCGTTGGCAAAGATAAGTTAAACAAAGCTAGAAGAGAAATAGTTGAGAAGTATAATATAAAAAAGACAACTCTTGTAATTGGAGGCAGAAAGCGCAGCGATTCTGTTTACAATGCGCTGAAGAAAGTATCTAAAGATGTGGAATATATTTTAATCCATGACGGTATACGGCCTTTTATTACAGATAAGTTTATCGAGGACTTATTAAAAAAAGCGTCAAGGTTTAATGCTGTGGTAGTAGCTGTTCCAGTGAAACCCACTTTGAAATTTGTAGATAAGAATGGTTTTATCAAGAGCACTCCTTCGAGAGAATATTTCTGGGAAGCTCAGACGCCCCAGATTTTCAGAAGAGACCTGATAGAAAAAGCGTATGAAATTGCCAAAAAGAAAAAAATTATTGCAACAGATGATTCTATGCTTGTAGAAAGAATTGGCGTAAAACCAAAGATTGTGATGGGTTCATATAGCAATATAAAAATTACTACAAAAGAAGATTTAGAGTTAGCGGAAATTCTCTTAAAGGAGTTTTTATGAGAGTAGGAATTGGTTATGATATTCATAGATTTGTAGAAGGAAGGCCTTTTATGCTGGGAGGCGTTGAGATTCCGCATATAAAAGGGCTGGAGGGTCATTCTGACGGAGACGCTCTCCTTCATGCAATATGCGATGCAATTCTCGGGGCCGCTGGTATGGATGATATAGGCCATCAGTTTCCAGTGAATGATGATAGATATCTGAATATAGCCAGTGTGGAGCTTTTAAAAGAGGTCTCAGAAAAAGCAAAGAAAAAAGGCTTTGGGGTGGAATATGTAGATTCCGTAATTATACTGGAAGATCCGAAGATAGCGCCTTTTAAAGACAGTATGAGAAAAGAAATATCAACTGCTCTTGGTATAAGCGTGGATTGTGTGAACGTAAAAGCTACTACACAGGAAGGCGTTGGCGCAATTGGAAGAGGCGAAGCGCTTGCGGCGTATGCGGTAGTTTGTC
>JAPLMC010000024.1:7497-8334 GCA_026387215.1 Candidatus Omnitrophota bacterium | reverse complement strand
AAAATATATAGTACTCTTAGCAGAAAAAAAGAAGAATTTAAGCCTTTAAAAGAAGGCAATGTTGGAATCTATGTATGCGGGCCTACTGTTTATGATGTACCTCATATAGGCCACGCTAGGAGCGCTTATGTATTTGATGTTATCCGACGTTATTTTAAATATAGAGGTTATGAAGTAAAATTTGTAAGAAACGTAACGGATGTAGATGATAAAATAATTAATAAGGCAAAAGAGGAGTTCAGGGCAGAAGATTTAAATATCGCAGTAAAAAATGTTTCAGATAAATATCTTAAAATCTACCATGACTACATGAAACAACTTGGTATTATGGAGCCTGACAAAGAGCCAAAAGCCACAGAATACATAGAGAAGATGAAAGATTTTATAAAAATATTAATAGAGCGCAAAGTGGCTTATGAGTCTGCTGGCGATGTATATTTTGATGTGCGGAAAGCCAATGGTTATGGGAAATTATCCAATCAAAGTTTTGAAATGCTGGAATCAGGCGCAAGGATTGCCTCTGGAGAAAATAAAAAGGATCCTCTGGATTTTGCTTTGTGGAAATCGGCAAAAGAAAACGAACCATCCTGGGACAGCCCCTGGGGAAATGGCAGGCCTGGCTGGCATATAGAATGTTCAGTCATGAGCTCTGATATTTTAGGGGGAGAATTTGACATACACGGAGGAGGCATAGATCTTGTTTTTCCGCATCACGAAAATGAAGTAGCGCAGTCAGAAGGCGCAGGCAAAAAATTCGCCCGCTACTGGATACACAATGGCTTGTTAACTATCAATAAAGAAAAGATGGCCAAATCCCTGGGGAATTTTATTACTATA
>JAPLMC010000024.1:0-7481 GCA_026387215.1 Candidatus Omnitrophota bacterium | reverse complement strand
TGGAAGAAGCGAAGAAAGCCTATGAGCGGATTGATATATTGGTTAAAAAGCTTCAAGATATAAAAGAAGAAATAACCTTGGATGAGGATATTGATGGGTATCGTTTGAAATTTGAAGAAGTCATGGATGATGATTTTAATACAGCCCAGGCATTGGGCGTTATTTTTGAAATAGTGTCTTTTATTAACAAAAATATAGAAAATGAAAAAAGGGCAGGGTATGCAAAAAAAACTTTGATTGATTTAGGAAAAGTTCTGGGATTATTTGAAGGATTAACAATATATTATAGCGGAGGATTTAATAAAAATACAGCTTTAGCCGAAAATGTTAACCTCCTTATTAAAAATAGAAATGATGCCAGGAAGAAAAAAGATTTTAAAGCCGCGGACAGGATCAGAAAAGAGCTGGAAGATCAAGGTATCATACTAGAGGACACAAAAGACAATACAACTTGGAGAATAAAATAATACCATAATCTTGACACTTTGACAATGTCACTTTTGTCAACTTTATGCTTTATGCTATTGGTGGGAGAGGATGCGGGCGCCCTTAAACAGCCTAAAACTTGACATTCTGACAATGTCAGTTTTGTAAACTTTATGATTTATGTTGGGGAGTAGTTATTATAACTTATGTTAAAACGAGGAATATTTATAACTTTTGAAGGCCCTGAAGGAAGCGGAAAGACAACGCATTCCAGACTATTGTGCGAGTTTTTACGTAAGAAAAATTTTAAAGTTTTACATACACGCGAGCCAGGCGGCACATTGATAAGCGAAAAGATACGTAAAATACTTCTAGATCCGAAAAATAAAGGCATGGATGTAGGCTGTGAGATGCTCTTATATATGGCAGCGAGAGCCCAGATAGTAGAGGAGAAAATTTTACCTGCGCTTAAACAAGGAAAGATTGTAGTATGCGACAGGTTTACCGATGCTACTCTTGCTTACCAGGGATATGCCGGGGGCATGAACCTAAAGGTAGTAATAGATAATATAGCTGGAGTTGTTACAAAAGGCCTAAAGCCTGACGTTACATTTTTGCTTGACATAGACGCTAAAATTGGTCTTTTAAGAGCTGGAAAATCAAAAGATAGGATGGAGCGGAAATCAATTCTTTATCATAATAAGGTAAGAAACGGCTATCTTTCTATTGCAAAAAAAGAGTCAAAAAGAATAAAAATTATATCCGCTATAGGAAAGATGGAAGAAACGCAGGATATAATAAGGAAAATAGCCTTAAAGATATTTTCATACGGGAGAACGATATGTCATTTGCAAATATAATAGGCCAGGATAGAGCAATAAGAGTATTACATAGCATGTTAGAGAAAGATGAAATTAATGGCGCGCATCTTTTTGTCGGGCCAGATAGTGTTGGGAAGCGTTCTGTAAGCATAGAATTTGCCAAGGCTATCAATTGCGAAAAAAAAGGCTTTGATGCTTGCGAGGAATGTATTTCGTGTAGCAAGATAAATTCTTTAAATCATCCGGATGTATTTATCATACATAAGGAAAAGGAATCCAGCTTCATCAAGATAGATAAAATAAGAGATATAATTTATCAGGCAAGCCTGAAACCGTACGATGCAAAAAAAAAAATATTTATAATAATTTACGCAGAAGATATGAATGAAGAATCTCAGAACGCGCTTTTAAAGATTTTGGAAGAGCCTCGCGATAACCAGATATTTATATTGACCACATCGCGCGTTTCCGGTCTTTTGCCTACCGTTATTTCCAGATGTAAGCTTGTGAAGTTCGGCCTCTTGCCTCAGGCGCAGATTCAGGAGCTACTTATCAAAAGGCATGGTTTCAGCGAAGATGAAGCGGTTTTATTTTCGCATATGACGCTCGGTAGCCCAGGCATGGCCGTAGCTTTTAAAGATAAGGATAAGATTAGAGAGCGGGATAAGATGTTAAATGACTTTTTCTTCAGAAAAAGAGCTATGTTTAGGGAAGAAGTTTGCGACGAAAAAAAATATTCCGACTTGAAGGAATCTCTTCAGATGCTTTTATTCTGGTATAGGGATTTGCTTATATCTAAATTTACGGAAGACAAGACTATTTTTCTGAATATGGACAGGATTCAGGAGATATTTTCTTATTCTGCCAGGTTTTCCGCAGAAAAAATAGAAAGAGATATCACCAGCATTATAAATACCATAAATTATGTAAAAAGAAATATAAACCCAAAGATGGCGCTTTTTAATATGGCGCTTGAATTAGAAAGGCAATAGATATGCATGGAATCATAGAATTGAGAATAAGAGAATCAGGTAATATAGTTTTGTATGATGCAAATGGTTTGGAAGCTAAGGTAGGTGATTATGTAATAATAGACGCAGAGCGTGGCCAGGACTATGCGCAGGTTATGTGTATACCGGAGAAGGTTTCCGAAGAAGATCTTAAGAAGCCTTTAAAAAAGATTATACGCATCGCCACCCAGGAAGATAATAACCAGATAAATGAAAATAAGAAACGCACGAAAGAAGCGTTTCAGATATGCGTGAAGAAGATACAGGAACGCAAACTTGACATGAAGCTTATTGATGCAGAATATTCGTTTGACGGCACAAAGCTTATTTTTTATTTCACTTCTGAGGATAGGGTTGATTTTAGAGAGTTAGTCAAAGATCTGGCGCATATTTTCAAAGTTCGGATAGAATTGAAACAAATAGGTGTGAGAGATGAAGCTAGGATGCTTGGAGGATTTGGGCATTGTGGAAGGGCTCTTTGCTGCGCTAGTTTCTTAAAAGGTTTTGACGCAGTTACAATCAGAATGGCAAAAGAACAGAATCTATCTCTGAATCCCACTAAGATTTCTGGCGTATGCGGCAGGCTCATGTGCTGTCTCTCTTATGAATATGAAAATTATAAAAAATATTTGAAAGGTTTGCCTAAAGAAGGCGAAAAGATAACTTTACCTGAAGGCAAGGGCAAAGTCATAAGCGTAAACGCCTTAAAGCGAAAGGTGGTTGTTGCGTTAGAAGAGGGGAAACACATAGAGTTGGATTATAATAAATAAAAAAGTAAAAATATTTAGTTTTAAGCCATAAATTTTAAACTTAAAACTTACGGTTTATAGTTTTTTAAATTATTTAAATGCCAAAATTTTACATCACCACACCATTATATTACGTAAACAGCACTCCTCATATAGGCCATTCTTATACCAACATAGCCTGCGATACGCTTGCAAGATATAAAAGGCTTATGGGCTATGAAGTTTTGTTTGCCACTGGCAGCGATGAGCATGGCCAGAAGATAAAAGATGTTGCTGAATCAAAAGCTATGGAACCAAAGGTATTTGTGGACAGCATTGTGCCTACATTTAAAGATCTGTGGAAAAAACTGGATATATCTTATGATGATTTTATCCGCACTACGGAGAAAAGGCACGAAGATGTAGTAAAAGATGTCCTTAATGCGCTTTACGAAAAGGGAGATCTTTATGAAGGCGAATACAGTGGATGGTATTGCACGCCATGCGAAAGTTTTTGGACAAAAGCTCAGCTAGTAGATGATCTGTGTCCTGATTGCAAGCGTAAGGTTGAAGAGATAAAAGAAAAAAATTTCTTTTTCAGGCTTTCCAAATACCAGAACTGGCTAATAGACTATATAAATTCGCATGAGGATTTTATAAAGCCTGTTATAAGGAAAAACGAGATATTGAGTTTTCTAAAAAATCCCTTGAACGATCTTTGTGTATCAAGACCGCGTTCAAGACTTTCATGGGGCATTGATATTCCGTTTAGCAAAGACCACGTTACATATGTATGGTTCGATGCCTTGATAAATTATATAAGCGTTTGCGGCTATAAAGATAATCCTGAAAAGTTTAAAAAATTCTGGCCAGCTGATATGCATATGATAGGCAAAGATATCCTGAGGCCGCATACAGTTTATTGGCCCATAATGCTTCACGCAATAGGCTTGGAGTTGCCAAGGACAGTATTTGCCCACGGTTGGTGGAAGGTGGGCGGAGACAAGATGTCTAAGTCAAAAGGCAATGCTATAGATCCCGGAAGCATGGTTTCAAGGTTTGGCGTAGATGCGTACAGATTATTTCTTTTGAAAGAGGTGCAGTTTGGCGCAGATGGTTCATTTTCGGAAGAGGCGTTGATCGTTAGAATTAACAGCGATCTCGCAAATGATCTTGGCAATCTTTTGCATAGGACTCTGACAATGGTAGAAAAATATTTTGCAGGCAATATTCCTGAAAGGAGGGATCTAAAATATTCTGATGAAATCACCAAGGCGCTTATTGATAAAGCCTGTTTGCTTGATTCTGAGATTAAAAAAGGTATGGATAATATAGATTTTAGTTACTCTCTTAATAGTATATGGAGTTTGATAAATATCGCCAATAAATTTATAGAGCAGAAAGCTCCATGGAAACTAGCAAAAGAAAACAAGCAGGACGAGTTAAAAGATATGATGTATGACCTTTGCGAAATCCTGAGAATAGTGTCAGTAGCTTTGATGCCGTTTATGCCGGATACATCAGTTAAGATAGCAGGTCAACTTGGCCTTAAGAATGCAGAAAATAGAAATTTCAGTGATTTAAAGTGGGGTTTATTGAAACCAGGCACAAAGATTAATAAGGGAGCACCTTTATTTCCCAGAATTGACACAAAAACTTGACAAATTTACAATGTTACTTTGTCAAGTTGTTGTTAAGGCTTTAATAGAAGGAGTTTGAATATGAAGCAGATATATCTTGATCATAATGCTACAACGCCTGTTTGCAAAGAAGTGCTGGAAGCAATGGTCCCGTATTTTATACAAGATTATGGAAACGCCTCTAGCGTATATTCAATGGGCCAGAAAGCTAGACATGCAGTAGATGAAGCAAGAGAGGTAATAGGAAATGCGCTTGGCACAGAGGCCACTGATATTATATTTACTTCAGGAGGCACAGAGGCTAATAATTTTGCCATAAAAGGCATTGCAATGGCTAATCTGAATAAAGGAAGGCATATAATAACATCCAGCATAGAGCATCTGGCAGTTTTAGAGCCATGTAGATTTATAGAAAAAGAATTAGGTTTTGATGTTACATATCTTCCTGTGGATAAGCAGGGCATGGTGGATACTGATAAATTAAAAGATGCTATAAGAAAAGATACAATTCTTATATCTATCATGTTTGCAAATAACGAGACTGGTACTATACAGCCCATAAAAGATATTTCCAAAATAGCGCGCGAAAATAAAATATATTTTCATACAGATAGCGTGCAAGTACTCGGGAAAATGCCAATAGACGTAGAAGAGTTAGGAATTGACATGTGTTCTTTTTCAGGCCATAAACTTTATGGACCCAAAGGCATAGGGGCAATGTATTTAAGGAAAGGCGTAAGGATAACTCCTTTTCAACATGGCGGGCATCATGAAAGAAATAAGAGAGCTGGCACAGAGAATGTGCCTGGGATTGTTGGTTTTGCAAAAGCTGTTAAGATCGCTTATAGAGATATGAAAAAAAATGACGATCATTTAAAAAAGCTTACAAAAAAGATGTGGGAAGGCTTGAATAAAGAACTGAAGGAAATATATCTTAACGGCCATCCTGAGAATAGGCTTTCAAGCACGCTTAATATAAGTTTCAGATACATAGAAGGAGAATCAATGGTGTTGAATTTTGACATGAAGGGAATATCTGCTTCAACTGGGTCTGCCTGCACTTCAGGATCTCTGGAACCGTCGCATGTGTTGACAGCTATGGGAGTTTCTCCTGATATGGCTCAGGGGTCTGTGAGGTTTTCTTTTGGTTATGAGAATACGGAAGAGGATGTATATTATTGCCTGGCCGAAATCCCGCCTATAGTAGAAAAACTCAGGAAAATGTCTCCTCTATGCTGATAGATACGCATTGCCATCTGGATTTTAAAGATTTTAATGATGATAGGCTAGCTGTTTTAAAACGTTCCAGAGATAGCGGTATAGATGTTATTATAAATGTCGCCTCCAGTATGGAAGGCACGGCTCGATCCATACAAATTGCCGGAGAGAATGATTTCGTTTACGCTAGTGCAGGTATCCATCCTCATGAAGCTGACAGTGTAAACGATAATGACATTAAACTTTTCGCAGATTTTTTAAATAAACCAAAGGTTGTGGCAATAGGCGAAATCGGGCTAGATTACTATAAAAATATTTCATCCAAGGAAAATCAGAAAAAATTATTTATCAGGCTTCTGGAGATTGCAAAAAACATGAGCTTACCTTTAATAATACATAATCGCGATGCTCACATAGACATGATTGATACTTTAAAAAATATCATAGGTAGTTCAGTTAATGGCGTAATGCATTGTTTTTCAGGCGATGAAAAATTTCTAAAGATATGTTTAGATATGGGATTTTTTATATCTTTTACTTGCAATATTACATATAAAAATGCCGGCAGCCTAAGGGAAATTGTAAAATTAGTTCCTATGGACAGGCTGCTTCTTGAGACAGATGCGCCGTTTCTGGCCCCTCAGCATTTCAGGGGAAAACGTAATGAACCTATGTATGTCAGGTATGTTGCAGAAGAGGTTGCAAAGATAAAAGGGTTTGATTTTAATAAAATAGCAAATATAACAACAGAGAACGCTAAGAAGTTGTTTAAATTAGAAGGCTAAGGCGGAGATTAAGATTGAAAAAGTAATTGCTTAATTTCAGTTTTAGTCTCAACCTAAATAATTATGTTATGTTAAATTTTATTAAACGCGAGAAAATATATATTTGGATGATTGTTTTTATATTGAGTATTAATTTGCTTGGCATAGGGCATATGCGCAAAAAAGATACCCCAGATAAAAAGAGCGTTTCGTCTATGACTTTTAAAGATATGGGCGTTACAGAAGAAAAGGTCAGGTTGTTTTTTGAATCAAAAAAACCGAACGCAATATTTTTCAGATATGGATTTTTTGCAGTATTTTTTATGCTTATAACAGGCGTTTTAATGAATCTCGTTTTTATTTTTCGTAAGGAAAAAATAATACCTGAAAAGATTTTAGAAAAAAAACCCGTATTATGGGGCATTATGGATGTAGTCAAGGTTGTTATTATAGTGATGTTTTTGGGTTATGTGCTAATTACAGCAAGTTCCATTATTTCTAAGCCTCTTCATTTTAATATGGATATTAATTTATTTATGATATTAATAACATTTTTAATAGATATAATCGCAGGGATTGTGATATTGTGTTTTGTTCTGGTGAAATACAGGGGAAAATTATCCAATTTAGGTATTGCACGTGCGGGATTTTATAAAAATATTTTATCCGGTATTACCGCTTACATGTTTATACTTCCTATCTTAATTGCAGTTCTTATATTGTCCATGCTGTTTTTGAGTGCGATAGGCTATAAGTCGCCTCCACAGCCTGTATTTGACATGCTTTTCGAGGAAAAAAGAAGCAATGTGGTATTATTTTTGACGATATTCGTATCTATCTTAGGGCCCATTATAGAAGAGATATTTTTCAGAGG